>JBBRGH010000713.1:0-1733 GCA_038240915.1 Gemmatimonadales bacterium
GCCGGGGGCAACGGGCTGGAGCTGGCGCTCGGCACGCCGGTCCGGGCCATCGCGCCAGGTCAGTCGGGCGTGCTGTACACGGCGGGCGGCCGGGTGCTCGGCGGCGGCGTCATCGCCGGGGCGGCGTAGGTGCGGAGCCTCCTGCTGCACTGGGGGTTCAACGCGGCTGCCCTGTGGGTGGCGGCCTATTTCATCTCCGGACTCGACTTCACCGGCGACCTGCTGCACCTGTTGCTCGTGGCCGCCGTCTTCGGGCTGGTGAACAGCCTGCTGCGTCCGCTGCTCACCGTGCTTACCTGCCCCCTGATTGTCCTGACGCTGGGCCTGTTCACCCTGGTGATCAACGCGCTGATGCTCCTCGTCACCGGCTGGCTGTCCGACCGCTGGGACCTGGGGTTCACCGTGGCAGGCTTCTGGCCGGCCTTCTGGGGCGGCCTGGTGGTGGGGCTGGTGAGTCTCCTGCTGTCGCTGCTCTTTCCCGCCCCGGAGCACTAGGCGCGCCACGTTACTCCACCGTTACAATTTGTTCCCCCATCCCGGCGGGGGCCCTACATTGCAGCCGTGACCGACCTCCTCCGCCAGCCCGTTCCACCCAATCCACCGCCCACGCCGGCGGTCCCCGCCGACGCGATGGATGTCCGGGACCCGTCGCTGTATCTCAACCGCGAACTGTCCTGGCTGGAGTTCAACGGCCGGGTGCTGCACGAGGCGCTCGATCCGCGCACTCCTCTGCTGGAGCGGCTCAAGTTCGTCGCCATCTTCAGCGGCAACCTCGACGAGTTCTTCCAGGTGCGGGTGGCCGGTCTCAAGCAGCAGGCGGCCGCAGGCATCGTGGAGCGCACGGCCGACGGAATGACCCCCGACGACCAGCTCTCGGCCATCTCGGCGGTGGTCCGCGGCCTGGTGGCGCTGCACCGCCGCTGCCTGATGGTGGACCTGTTGCCGGAGCTGGCCGAGCGGGGCCTGACGCTCCACCAGCGGGTGGACGACCTGCCGCCGGGCGACCGGGCACAGGTGGACGCCTACTTTCACTCCAACGTCTTTCCGGTCCTCACGCCCCTCGCAGTGGACCCGGGGCATCCGTTTCCCTACATCTCGAATCTGAGCCTCTCGCTGGCGGTGGTGCTCCGCGGCGGGGACGGAGAGGAGCGCTTCGCCCGGGTCAAGGTGCCCAAGATCCTGTCCCGCTGGGTGCCGCTCACGTCGCCGAATCATTTCGTCCCCCTGGAAGAGGTGATCGGCGCCCACCTCGAGGCGCTCTTTCCGGGCGTGGAGATTCTCGGCTGGTACACCTTCCGCATCACCCGCAACACCGATTTGCAGATCGACCACGGCGACGAGGCCGAGGACCTGCTGAGCCTGATCCAGGAGGAAGTGCGGAACCGGCGCTTCGCCGAGGTGGTGCGGATCGAGGTGCACGCCTCGATGCCGGCCTCGCTCCGGGAGCTGCTGCTGATGGAGTTCAGCGAGCAGCAGGACCCTCCCACCCGTCCGCTCACGCACGACGACCTGTACGAGGTCGCCGGCCTGATGGACACGGCCGACCTGCTGACGCTCTCGACCCTCGATCTTCCGGCGCTCAAGGATCCCGTCTTTCATCCGATGACGCCGCCGCGTCTGGCCGCCGCGCGCAACATCTTCGACGTGATCCGGGAGGGCGACCTCCTCCTCCACCACCCGTACGACAGCTTCCAGACCTCGGTCGAGCGCTTCATCCAGACCGCGGCGGAGGA
>JBBRGH010000714.1:0-1729 GCA_038240915.1 Gemmatimonadales bacterium
CGAGTCGGCCTCGTACTCGGCGCTCTGCGGTCCGAAGCCGGCCGAGCGGGCGCCTTCGTCACGGAAGGGCATGCCGTCGGGCTCGTGCAGGAACGACAGCGCCTGCTCGGCCCGGCCGTTAGTCTCCACGATCAGGGCGAACGGCCGTCCGCTGTCCGTCTGGAAAAAGGTCCGGAGCGTGCCGCCGGCCGGGAGCGCCACCTTGTCGCGCAGCACCTGGGTCCCGGGCGTCACCGGCGCCGCCGCCACCACCGTGACCACCAGCCGGAAGGCGGGGCCGGCCAGCGTGTCCGCGCTCCAGCCGGTCACGGTGCCGACCGCGACGCCGGGCGGAGCGATGGCCTTCCGGCCGACCTTGAGCTGGAGAGTGGTGCGTTCGCCCCTGAGCGCCACCGACGCCGGGCCGGTGAGCCAGGGCGCGTCGCTCCGGAGGTGGTAGCTGGCCGCGGCGGCGGCGGCAGGCCGGATGAGCTCGAAGGTCTGGACCGTGTCGGGCAGGCTGCCGCGGCCGCGGAGCACCGCGCCGGTGGCATCGCCCGTTCCGACCGCGCGCACGTCGATCTCCGGCAGCGGCGGCGCGACCGAGAGCCAGCGCCAGGCGCGATCCACATCGGCCAGGCCGCTGCCCTCGTCGATCACGGTCGCACCGGCCGTCGGCTGGGCGGTGACCATCAGGGCCTGACGGACCGCGCGCGCGGTCACGGGTCGCCTGGCCCGAGCGGCAGCCGAGAGCAGCAGGGCCGAGAGTCCGGCGGCGTGGGGCGAAGCCATACTGGTGCCCTGCTCGACCTCATCGCCCGCGTTCCACAGCGGTACCGTGCTGTAGGCGACGCCGGGCGTCACCAGATCGGGCCGGGCCACCTCGCCGCCGCGGGCGCTGAAATAGGCCAGCTGGTCGGGCGACGGAGCGCCGTTCTGCCCGGGCGGGAGGAAGCTCGACGGCAGGGTGGCGCCGACGCTGATGGCCCGGCTCGCGCTGCCCGGAAACCCGATGGTGGACAGCCCCGGCCCGTCGTTGCCCGCGCTGATGGTGAACACCACGTTCGGATGCGCGGCGAGCACCGAATCCACGATCCCGTCGATCCGGGCCTGGCCCTCCAGCTCGTTGCCGACCCCGAAGCTCAGGTTGAGGACCAGCGGCATGTGGCGCGCCTCGGCCGACCTGATGGCGTAGTCCATCGCCCGCAGCATGCTGCCGGTGGTCGAGATGCCGCCCTGCGCGCTGTTGGCGATCTTGAGCCCGATCAGCTGCGCTCCCGGCGCCACGCCGTCGAAGCCCCGCACGCCGTAGAGCTCGTGGCCGGCGGCGATGCCGGCGACGTGGGTACCATGGCCGCCGGTGTCGAAGAACAGGTCCAGCCGCGGCGCGGCGCCGTCGCCGCTGAAGTTGGCCGCGACGTCCACCTTGGGCTGGCCGCCCCTGGGCGCCCAGCCGAAGATTTCGCGGCCCGTCAGGTAGTCGTGGATCGGCCGTTCACCGGTGAGCGACCCGTCTCCATCCGTATCGGCCAGCAGGACCCAGCCGTCGGTGGCGCGGACGACGACCACCGCCAGGGTGTCACGGACGGCGCCGTTGCCGTTGAGGTCCGCCGCCGGAGCCGGCCCGAGGGGCAGCTCGGCGATGGTGCCGCCGTAGTACGGCCCGGCGGTGTTGAGCGCCACCACCCGGCTGAAGCCGGCCAGCCGCCGGCCGCCGACCTGGACCACGTCACCCGCCGGCGTCAGGCGC
>JBBRGH010000715.1:0-1728 GCA_038240915.1 Gemmatimonadales bacterium
CAGCGGGGCCGATCCGCCAGCCGTCCGCTCACCACCTTGAGCACCGCCGAGGTGAGGTCCGCGGCCCCATCCAGCAGGCCGAGCAACGCCGCGCCGCCCCCGAGGGTACCGGTCACGAAGGCCGGCAGCAGGGGGTAGACCATCTCGCTCGCGAAATCGTTGAACAGCGAAACCAGCGAGAGCCCTTTGACCGCGCTCGGGACGCGGCTCACGCGGGCAGGGTTGGGCAGGGTAATCCAGGCCACCGCATCGCTGGAAGGTAGCATGTAAGTTACGCCCCATGGCCGCCGACCCCGTCCGCTTTCACGAATCCAACCTCTGGTCGACGCCCATCCGCGACCTCGACCTGACCATCGAAGGCACCCGCCTCGAGCCCATTCTCGAGGAGTTCCGCGCCGAGCTCCGGCAGGCGGGACTGACCCGCGTCCGCCCGCGCTTCTACCTCTCGACCGAGTGGGGCGTGCCGTTCGAGACGGTGGCGATCGCCATCCCGTTCTACCTCGCCCGCCCCGACCTCACCGCCCTCCACGCCGAGCGGGTCGGGCACGTCGAGGGCTTCGACCGGGCCGACATCCTGCGCTACCTGCGTCACGAGATGGGCCACGTGATCAACTATGCGTACCGGCTCTACGACGAGGAGGAGTGGGTCAAGCAGTTCGGCTCGATCACCCAGCCGTACGGCGAGGAGTACCGGCCCGAGCCGTTCAGCCGGCGGTACGTCCGGCACCTGCCCGGGTGGTATGCCCAGAAGCACCCCGACGAGGACTGGGCGGAGACCTTCGCGGTCTGGATGACGGCGGGGCTCGACTGGCGGATGGAGTACGGCGGGTGGCCGGTGGCGGCAGCGAAGCTGGCCTACTGCGAGCGGGCGATGGCGGTCCTCCGGGAGCGCGATCCCGTGGTGACCGCCGCCGACCTGGACGAGGACGTCGGCGAGATCGAGTACTCATTGGGGCACTACTACCGCGACGATGCCTCACCCCACGGCGAGATCCCGCCGGGGCTCGACGGCGCCCTGCTCGCGATCTTCGAGAACGTCGGACCGGCTAGCGGTTTGGCGCAGGACGAGCGGGTCTGCCCGGCCGACGCGCTCATCCGCCGGCTCGAGCCCGAGCTGATGGCGAACGTGTTTCGCTGGACCGGCCATTTTCCGGAGCGGACGCGCGTGCTGCTTCGCTACCTGGCCGAGCGCGCCGCGCACCTGCAGCAGGGGTACGCCCGCACGCGGGAGACCACGGCCATCGTGGCCCTGACGACCCTGGTGACGGGACTGGCGATGAATTACGTGCAGCGGGGATCGTACCTGCCGTAGCCGGCCGGTCGCCGTCGGTCGGCCCCAGCTGACCGGCTATCGCCGCTTCCGCTCGAACCGCTCCGACGCCAGGTTCACGACCCGCTCGATCATCCGCGAGTAGTCCAGCCCGCTCGCGGCGGCCGCCATCGCGAACTCGCTCGATTTCTCGAGGTAGCAGCTCGCGTTGACCTCGAGCACGTAGATCTCGCCCGTGTCGGTAAGGCGAAGGTCCACCCGGCCGTAGTCCTTGACCCGGAGCGCGCGGTACGCGTCCACGGCGACCTTCTGCAGCCGCGCGCGGAGCTCGTCGGGCAGGGTCGCGATCACCGACTTGGTGCCCTTGTACTCCTTGCTGCTCTCGTCCCACTTGGCCTTGCTGTCCATCACCTTGGGCACGCCCTCCGGGAAGCCGGTGAAGTCGACCTCGACCGGCG
>JBBRGH010000716.1:0-1727 GCA_038240915.1 Gemmatimonadales bacterium
GCACCCTCGCCTGCGCCCGAGCCACCCGCAGCCGCTGCCAGAACAGGGCGGCACCGGCCAGCACAACCACGGTGCTGATCAGGAGGGCCGGCTCGAGGCCGTGCCAGAGCGCCAGGTGGTAGTCGCCGCCGCCGGCCACCGTGTCCGCGTAGGGCGAGAGCAGCGGGTCGAGGAGGCCGCTCAGCGGTCCGAGCGCGAGGGTGGCGACGGCGAGCAGGCCCGGTGCGAGCGCGAAGTCCCACCGGCTCGGGTGCAGGGCGGTGGGCGCCATCTCCGGGCGGGTGCCGAACGCGCCCCAGAAGAACCGGATGCTGTACGCCACGGTCAGCACCGAGCCGATGCCCGTGCCCACCAGTGCGACCCAACCCCAGCCGTCGCCGGCCAGGCCGGCCTCGAGGAACGCCGTGAACACGGCCTCCTTGGCGACGAAGCCGAGCAGCGGCGGCAGCCCCGCCATCGACGCTGCGGCGATGAGCGCTATCCCGGCGAGCGCGGGCGCGCTGCGGCCGAGGCCGGAGAGCCGTCGCAGGTCGCGGGTTCCGGCGCGGTGGTCGATGATGCCGACGACAAGGAACAGCGCAGCCTTGTAGAGGGCATGGGCGAGCAGGAGCGCGGCCCCCGCGAGCGCCGCGTCCCGGCTGCCGAAGCCGACGACGACCATGATGAAGCCCAGCTGGCTGACCGTGCCGTAGGCCAGCACCAGTTTGAGGTCGTGTTTGCGCAGCGACCGCCACGCGCCGACGAGCATGGTCCAGACGCCGATCGTCACCAGCACGGGCCGCCAGCCATCGGTGTCCGCATAGCCGGGCGCGAGCCGGGCGACCAGGTAGATGCCGGCCTTGACCATCGCTGCCGCGTGCAGGTAGGCGCTGACCGGGGTGGGGGCGGCCATCGCCGCGGGCAACCAGAAGTGGAAGGGCACCAGGGCCGACTTGGAGAGGGCGCCGACCAGGATCAGCAGCACCGCCCAGCCGGCGACCGGCCCGGTGACCGGCTCGGCCACGAGCAACGCGAGCGAAGTGGTGCCGGCCGCCACGCTGAGCAACACCACGCCGACGAGCATGACCAGCCCGCCGAACGTGGTCACCAGCAACGCCTGCAGCGCCGCGCCCCTGCTCTCCCGTTTGACGGTGTAATGGCCGATCAGGAGGTAGGAGAGCACGCTGGTGACCTCCCAGAACATGAACATCACCACGATGTCGTCGGCGGTGACCAGCCCGTACATGGTGCCCGCGAAGGCGAGCAGGCAGGCGGCGAAACGGCCGAGGGCCGGCTCGTCGGCGGCGAAGTAGCGCGCGCAGTAGACGAGCACGAGCGCGCCGATCCCGGTGACGACGAGGGCCAGCAGCCAGGCCAGCGAATCCACCCGGAAGGAGAGCGCCACGCCGAGCTGCGGGATCCACGGAATGCTCTCGGTGGCCGCCCCACCGCGGGTCACGAGCCCGGTCTGGCCGAGGGTGAAGACGAAGGCCGCCGCCGGGAGCAGGGCGATCAGGTAGAACACGCGGGGGCCGAGGCGACGGGTCAGGGCCGGCGTGAAAACAGACAGGATCAGGAAAATCAGGAGAATTGTCGCCATGCGGCCTCCCGGCTATCCCAGTCAGAGTGTCAGATCCAGTGTACCGGATGCCTCCCTCGGGTTCCCCCGTCCGGGGGTCCCCGACAGGAGCCGGGAAGCCCTCGCGCGATAGTGTTAGCCAAAACCGGACGACGGAAGCGGCCCCATG
>JBBRGH010000717.1:0-1727 GCA_038240915.1 Gemmatimonadales bacterium
GAGATGGTGACCGACCAGGGCGACGCGGTTCGGCTGTTCCAGCAGGAGGCGGGCGGAGGCAAGGTGGCGTCGCTCAAGCAGCTGGCCCAGACGCTGCTGCCGACGGTGCAGCAGCAGCTGGAGCTGGCGACGCAGACGGCGGGCGCGGTCGGGGCGGAGGTGACGGCGGGGCGCTGAACCGCGCCTCGACGGAGCGGCACGGGTCAGGCGACAGCCCGCCCTGCTTCCTTGGCGGCGAGGACGATGACGCGGGCCACCTCGGAGACGGTCGCGCCGGCCCGCTGGGCCATCGCCCGCTGGGCCGGCGGCGGGATCATCCGGTCGTCCCGGGCCACCAGGTACCAGCTGGGCTTGGTCTTCCACGCCGGCTGCGTAACGGCGCCCTGCAGGGCCTCGACGCCCCACGGCACCTGGGCATCGGCCATGAACGCGGCCAGCTTGGGCGCGACGTCCGCGGCAAAGGAGGCGGCGAACTTCGAGTTGTCGAGCAGGAGGAAACCGTCCACGGGCGGGAGGATCGGCGGCACCGGCGCGCCCGGCGGCGGATTCTGAATCAGCGAGGCCACCGACTCGCCGGTATCGGGCGCGAAGGCCGCGATGTAGACCAAGCCCGCCACATTGGGATGGTCGCCCGCCTCGGAGATGACCACGCCGCCGTAGGAATGCCCGACCAGGATCGCGGGGCCGTCCCGCGCTGCGAGCACCCGCCCGGTGGCGCGGACATCGTCGGCCAGCGTGGTGGTCGGGTTCTGGACCACGCTGACGTGATAGTCCTGTTGTCGCAGCAGCCCGTACACCCCCTCCCAGCCGGAGCCGTCCACGAACCCTCCGTGCACCAGCACGACATTCCGAATCTCTCCCGCCGTCGTTTCGACCATGATGTGCTGCTCCTCTCGGTTGGGTGTCGGCTCGACCGCGTGTCCGATGGCTCTACTCTACGAGCGCGTCCCGCTCTGCGCACATGACCCGAGCGGGATCGCGGCAGCGGCCGCCAGCTGGTAGGAGCGGAGCCGCGCCTGGTGATGGTAGATCTGCGAGGTGAGCATCAGCTCGTCCGCGCCGGTCCGGGCGACGATCGCGGCCAGGCCGCGGTGGACGGTGGCGGCCGAGCCGGCCACGGTGTAGGCGAGCACGTCGTCGAGCAGGCGCGCGTCGCCTGGGGGCAGCCGGTCGATGAACGTGTCGTCCGGCGGCGGGAGCTGGCCCGGGTGCCCGCGCCGCAGGTTCACGAACGCCTGCTGCAGCGAGCTGAGCAGCCGCCGCCCTTCGGCGTCCGTCCCGGCCGCGAAGACGTTGACGCCGAGCATGACGTAGGGGCGCTCGAGCCGGGGCGATGGCTGGAAGCGGTCGCGGTAGAGCGCCAAGGCTTCATCGAGCGCGGCCGGCGCGAAGTGCGAAGCAAAGGCGTACGGCAGCCCCAGCTCGGCCGCGACCTGGGCGCCGAACAGACTCGAGCCGAGGATGCAGACCGGGACCTCGAGCCCGGCCCCGGGCAGGGCGAGCACGTAGCGGCGGGGGCGGGCCGGTTGGAAGTAGTCCATCAGCTCGACGACGTCGGCGGGGAAGCTGTCGGCCGCGAGCGGATCCCGCCTGAGGGCGCGGGCGGTGAGCTGGTCCGAGCCGGGGGCGCGGCCGAGGCCGAGGTCGATGCGGCCGGGGTGCAGTGCGGCGAGGGTGCCGAATTGCTCGGCGACCACGATCGGGGCGTGGTTGGGCAGCATGATGCC
>JBBRGH010000718.1:0-1722 GCA_038240915.1 Gemmatimonadales bacterium
AGCTCGGGGTCGACCAGGTCGCCCGGCAGGGCGTCGACGGCGTCGATGATCACCACCGCTTGGTCCACCAGCGCCTCCCCGGCAGCCAACGCGTCCCGGACCGGCTCGTGCGCGGAATCCAGGGCGCTCGCGAGCCGGGCCATCCGGGCGGCCTCGGGTTTGGTCATCCTCGTGGTGTTCGCCCACCACGCGGTCGTGTCGGCGGCACCGACCTCGGCACCGAGCCCGACCCGGGCGGCGTGATGGGCGACCCTCAGCTCGACCTCGGACACCCGGGCCCGCAACCGGGTCAACGCCGGCAGCGTCCGGGCCACCTCGACCGGGGCCATCGACCACACCCCGGCATCGACCAACGCATCCAGCTCGGCATGAATCCGGGTCACCGCAGCGCTGACCGGGTGGTCACCGAACTCGAACGTGGCTGATGTGCTCATAAAAACAATGCTCCCAGCCGGCACCGACAGTCCGGCCCCGAAAGCCGCCGAAACGGGGGGGTGTGGGAAAGTATCTTCAGAATCTCTTCCGGCGACCCGGACGACTGTCTTGTTGGCCCGGGTTGTGACGGTTTCCAGAATGGCGCCAGGGTCTTCTCGATCCCGTGTTGTGTGGCGCGGGGCGCCTTCCTCGAACCGATGCCCACCTCGCGTGCCGTGGCGCGGCGCCTTCCTGAGCCTCGCCGCAGCCAGCCAGAACCCAACCCACGAAGACCCGGCAGCCGTGTCGTAACGCACTCCGCTCTCAGTGGCTGTGTCCTATGACGGATGAGCGAACACGGGAGCTCAACGTGCTGTCATGCCGAAGAGCGGGCATCTGAAACGATGCTCACATGCCCAGCCGTTCGTTCCCCCTCTCACCTCGGAGCACCCATGCGTTGGAGCCTGGTGATCTGATCGCGGTGCCGTGCGAGCCGTCTGGGTGGGGGTGCCTCCAGGTGATCGAACTCAGGCGGGCCGGTCCCGGGTCGAGGACGACCTTCGTTGCTGGCGTCCTGCCGTGGCGTGGTGCCGAACCGCCGACTCAGCAGGCGGTTTCGGGCCTATGTGCTGGCGAGCAGGGCCTAGCCCCGATCGAAGTCTTCACCGATGGGGGACTTCAAGTGGTCGACGCGGGACAGGTCGTCGACACCGATCTGCCGTCCAACTTCAGCGACTTCGGTGTTGGGACGCGTCGCAACGTGTGGGGTTGGCGAACGGCCATCCGGAAGGCTCAGTCCGCATCGTCGTGAATGCTTCCTATGCCGCGTTGAGGGCGGCTACGCTCCCCCGTGAGCGTCGTGGCCCATGCATGAACGTGGTTCCACCTCTGGAACCGCCATCATTTTCGTTATACGATATGTGCGTGGTGAGCGAGGAGCAGATCCAGAAGTGGGCCGATGAAGCCGAAGAAGGCTACGACGACAATGAGCTGAAGCGCCGCGGTCGTGGGCGCCCTGGTCGTGGGGCTGAACCGATGCAGGTCGTGGCGGTCCGGCTGACAGCCGAGGAGCTCGACGCCCTCGACGCGATGGCAGACAAGAACGACATGAGCAGGTCCGAGGCCATCCGGGCTGCGCTGGCCCACTTCGCTGCGTGAAGGTCCACCCGGGCGCGCTCAAGCACGGTGTCTCCCCAGAGGACGCGATCCAGGCTGCAGAGTGGCCGCTATGGATCGAGCCCCTCGATGAGGACGGCCCGCCCGATCGGGAGTTGCGTCTGGGTTTCGACACCACAGCCCGCCTGCTGG
>JBBRGH010000719.1:0-1721 GCA_038240915.1 Gemmatimonadales bacterium
GCGGCGCTGGCCTCCGATCCGCCGATGGGCGATGGCCCGCCCTACTGGGGAATCTCGGTGGCCGGCGCCGAGCCGCTGCCGCCCGACGAGGTCCAGGACGCCGTGGTGAACCGGATCACGCCGGACTACCTCCGCACTTTCGGCATCCCGCTCCGGAGCGGCCGGCCCCTTCAGGCCAGCGACCGCGACGGTGCGGTGCCGGTGGCCCTCGTGAGCGAAGCCCTGGCGCGGCGGTTCTGGCCCGGCCGGAGTCCGCTCGGCGGCCGGTTCACCTTCGACGATCCAGCCGACACCACCTCGGTCTGGACGACGGTGGTCGGCGTGGTCGGCGACGTGCATCAGGAGGGTCCCGCCGCCGCGCCGTACCCGCAGGTCTACCTCCCGCTGGCCCAGGTCTCCAGCCGCGCGCTGCTGATCGCGCTCCGGACCGGGGGCCGTCCGCTCGAGCTGGCGCCGGCGGTCAAGCAGGCGGTCGCCGGGCTCGACGCAAACCTGGCGCTCGGTCGGGTGGCCACGATGGACGAACGGGTGGCGGGGGAGCTGGCCCGTCCCCGGGTGAACGCACTGCTCCTGGGCGGTTTCGCCGCCACCGCGCTGCTGCTGGCCGCGCTCGGCATCTACGGCGTCATCGCCTACGGGGTGGTGCAGCGCACCCGCGAGCTCGGGATCCGCATGGCGCTCGGGGCCCCTGCGGGCGACGTGCTCCGGCTGGTGCTCCGGCAGGGCCTGGCGCCGGTGGCGGGCGGCCTGGCCCTCGGGCTGGTCGGCGCCGCCGCGGCGAGCCGGGTGCTCCGCGGGATGCTCTATGGGGTGGGTGGCACCGACCCGACGGTCTATGTCGCGGTGGCGGGATTTCTGGCCGCTGTCGCCCTGCTGGCGAGCTGGCTGCCGGCCCGGCGCGCGGCCCTGGCGGATCCCGTCGTCGCCCTCCGGAACGAATAGCCATGGCGCTCGCCTACGATCCACTGATCCGGCTCCAGGGCATCAGCAAGATCTTTCACACGGATGAGGTCGAGACCCATGCGCTCTCGCGGGTGGACCTCGAGATCCGGGCCGGCGAATACGTCGCGGTCTGCGGCCCGTCGGGCTGCGGCAAGACCTCGCTGCTCTCGATCCTCGGCCTGCTCGACTCGCCGAGCGAGGGCAGCTACGTGCTGGCGGGCGAGCCGGTCTCGACCTTGAGCTCGGCCCAGCGGGCCCGGGTCCGGGCCCGGGCGATCGGGTTCGTCTTCCAGGCGTTCAACCTGATCGGCGACCTGACGGTGGTGGCGAACGTCGAGCTGCCCCTCCGCTATCGCGGGCTCGGCGCGACCGAGCGCCGCGCGGCTGCCCTCGAAGCGCTCGATCGGGTGGGCCTGCTGCACCGGCTGCAGCACTATCCGGCCCAGCTGAGCGGCGGGCAGCAGCAGCGGGTGGCGGTGGCCCGGGCGGTGGCGGGCCGCCCGCTCGTCATCCTGGCCGACGAGCCCACCGGCAACCTCGATTCCGCCAACGGCACCGCGGTGATGGCGCTGCTGGGCGAGCTCCACGCCGGCGGGGCCACGCTGGTGGTGGTGACCCACGATCCCCGCCATCTGCGCCCCGCGCAGCGGGCGGTCAACCTGTTCGACGGGCGGGTCGTGCCGGCCGCCCGCCGCGATCGGGAGGTGGCATGATGGACGGGTTCACGCGGGACCTCCGCTTCGCGCTCCGCGGGCTGGCGCGCGCCCCGGCGTTTACCG
>JBBRGH010000720.1:0-1718 GCA_038240915.1 Gemmatimonadales bacterium
GTCTGCACGTCGTGGCGCCAGGCGATCTCGGTCAGCTCGCCGAGCGTGCGCAGCTCGCCGAACTGGGCCTCGTCGTTGGCGTCGGCGATGCAGCCCGGGCGGAGGCCGTCGCCGAGCGAGAAGGCGACGTCGTACGCCTTCATGATCTCGCAGATCTCCTCGAAGCGCGTGTAGAGGAAGTTCTCCTGGTGGTGCGCCAGGCACCAGGCGGCCATGATCGAACCGCCGCGCGACACGATGCCGGTGAGCCGCGTGGCCGTGAGCGGCACGTAGCGGAGCAGCACGCCGGCGTGGACGGTGAAGTAGTCCACCCCCTGCTCCGCCTGTTCGATCAGCGTGTCCCGGTACACCTCCCAGGTCAGGACCTCCGTCACCCCGCCCACCTTCTCCAGCGCCTGGTAGATCGGCACGGTGCCGATCGGCACGGCCGAGTTGCGGACGATCCACTCGCGGGTCTCGTGGATGTCGGCGCCGGTGGAGAGGTCCATCACCGTGTCGGCGCCCCAGAGGGTGGCCCAGCGCAGCTTCTCGACCTCGTCCTCGATCGACGAGCGGACGGCCGAATTGCCGATGTTGGCGTTGATCTTCACGTGGAAGGCGCGGCCAATGATCATCGGCTCGAGCTCGGGATGGTTGAGGTTGGCCGGGATGATGGCCCGCCCGCGGGCCACCTCGCTCCGGACCAGCTCGGCCGGCATCCCCTCCCGGAGGGCGACGAACTCCATCTCCTCGGTGATCTCGCCCCGGCGGGCGAACTGGAGCTGGGTGACCGGGCCGGTGGCGCGGAGGGTGGCACGCCGGAGGCCGTCGGGCACCAGCGCCGGATCTCCCGCGGTCCGCCGGCCGGTGGCCACAACGGCGCGGGCGCCCATCCACGGGCGGCGCAGCGGCGGCAGCCCCAGGCGTACGTCGTGACCCTGCGGGCCGGTGGCATCGTACACCCGAAGCGGCGGTTCGCCACCCGAGAGGGCAATCTCCCGCACGGGCACGCGCACGCCGCGGGGGCCGTCGAGGTGGACCTTGGTCGAACGGGGAAACGCCTCGGCGTAGCTCTCCGCCGGAGGCGGGGCCGCGGGCACGGGCGGTCGGGGGGGCTGGGTGCGGGTGGTGCGGGTGGCCATCGCGTCGCTCCATGGATGGGCGGATGGAGACGCAGCGCGGGCGCGGAAGGGCGCGAGCGCCGCACTCCCTTCGCCGGTATCAGCCGGATCAGGTTCCAAGGGTGACATCTCAATCCGCCGGCCCGAGTTGCGCCGGTGGATGCCCCTGGCGGCATGTGAATGGTAAGGCCCTGGCGCAAGTTCTGCAGTATCCTGGCCGATCGGAACAACAGCCGGCCGTCCCAGACCACCGCTGGAAGGCAGACCGGTTGATCCACCGATCGTCCCGTCGGGCCAGTTCCGCCTCTCGGCCCACGCAAGTTCGAGCTCCGCGAACGCCCCGCTGACCGTCGCTCCCGCGACGTGTCGCCCGACGCCCTCGCGCCTCGATCCAGGTCGCAAGGGCGTCGTCGGTTCGGGGAACCTGGCCGAGTCCGGTCACGTTGCACCCCCGAGGACTTTCATCGTCAGGGAGCGAGCGGAACCCATGCGCAGGCTCGGGATCGTCACCGTCATCACGGCGCTGCTGCTGTCGGCCGGGGCTCACCGGGCCGCGGCGCTGCAGCGCCTGATCGACGTGCGGCAGATCGCCAGCGACACCCTGCGCGACGTGGCCCT
>JBBRGH010000721.1:0-1712 GCA_038240915.1 Gemmatimonadales bacterium
TCGGTCCCGGCGTAGCCAAGCCGTTCTCCGTGGGCGACAAGGTGGTCGCCCTGCTGGCTGGCGGCGGCTATGCCGAACAGGTGGCCGTCCCGGCGGGACAGGTCCTGCGGGTTCCGGACGGCGTTGACCTCGTCACTGCCGCGTCGCTGCCGGAAGTTGCGGCCACGGTGTACTCCAACCTGATCATGACGGCGCAGCTGCAGCCGGGAGAGACCGTGCTCATCCACGGGGCAACCGGCGGCATCGGCACGATGGCCATCCAGCTCGCGAAGGCTTTTGGAGCCGTGGTGGCCGCCACGGCGGGCAGCGCAGAAAAAGTCGGCACCGCCAAGGCGTTCCTTGGCGCGGACATTGCGATCAACTACGCCGAGGAAGACTTCCCGGAGAGCCTGCGCGCGCAGAACGGCGGCAAAGGCGCGGATGTCATTCTCGACGTCGTCGGGGCCAAGTACCTCACGCAGAACGTGGACGCACTGGCCAACTACGGGCGGCTGGTGGTGATCGGCCTGCAGGGTGGCGCGAAAGGTGAACTGGACCTCGGCAAGCTGCTGAGCAAGCGTGCCGCGATCATTGCCACGGCGCTGCGCCCGCGGCCCGTGGAGGAGAAGACCGTGATCATGGATGCGGTCCGCGAGGCGGTCTGGCCGCTGCTCAGCGATGGCCGGATCCGCCCGCTGGTGGCAAAGACCTTCCCGCTGGAGCAGGTCAGCGCCGCGCACCGGTACTTCGACAGCGGCGACCACGTGGGGAAAATCCTGCTGGTTATGTAGCACACATATTCCAGTTCCGGTATATCCAAATTGCTTCGGCATACCGAATCACTGTAGTGTAATTCCATACGCGGTATACACGCGTCTTGGGGCGCGTGTATGCTGTCGTCCCGCTACCCTCCGGGAGCATCATGTCGATCCGTCACAGCCTCCTCGCACTTTTGCAGGACCGGCCACGCTATGGCTACCAGCTCAGGATCGAATTCGAGGATCGCACCGGATCCTCCTGGCCCCTCAATATCGGGCAGGTCTACACCACCCTCGATCGTCTGGAACGCGACGGCCTTGTCACCAAGGACGGCGCCGACGGCGAGGGGCACGTGGTTTACAGCATCACCCCCGAGGGCAGCGCTGAAGTCCGCAGCTGGTTTACCTCGCCGGTGCCGCGGACCCGCCCTCCGCGGAACGAACTGGCCATCAAACTCGCCCTGGGTCTCACGCTTCCCGGCGTGGACGTCGGGGCCGCCATCCACGCCCAGCGCGCCGTCTCCATCCGGGCCCTGCAGGACTACACCAAGGCGCGCAGGGATATGGCGTCCCAGCCTCGGTCCGCGGACACCGCCCGGCTGCTGGTCCTGGATTCACTGATCTTCCAGACTGAAGCCGAGGTGCGGTGGCTGGACCTCTGTGAAGCCCGGCTCATGCAGTTGGCCGGCCCGCCCGCCTGACCCCCCGTTGGCCGGCCCGCCCGCCTGACCCCCGACGGCCGGTCCGCCCGCCTGACCCCCAAGGCTGGCTACCCGCAAGTAATACCCGCAAGTAACACCCGCCGGTAAACACTCATCCGTTCGGCGCGTTTGGCCGACCGCTCGTCGACTCCACCGGCCCGTCTGGCGCAAAGCCATACCCAAGATTCGCCGCCGTTGGTAGGGTGCCTTGGGGCACATCTGTCGAGTGGATTTGCCCGGTTGGGGTTTCTCAAGGAGGAGACATGGGCACAAT
>JBBRGH010000722.1:0-1712 GCA_038240915.1 Gemmatimonadales bacterium
GCCATGCGCCCCGCCTCCTCCCCGCCTCCCAAGCCATGGGAGAGCCTCGGCTACCGCAACTTCCACCTCGCGCGCCTGTTCGACGCCATGTTCCGCAGGCGCCGCCGGCTTGCGGCCTGGTACCCGTGGGTGCGTGTCCCCCAGGCCCGGATCGGCAGCCCCTACATCCACGGCACGGGCTATCCGGCCGGCGCCCTGGTGCGACTGTGGGGCGGGTGGGACTATCTGCGCGGCCGGTGCCCCGACTGCGGCGGGCCCGTGCTTGGCCTCGCCTTCGGCGGCGCGCGCTCGACCGGCAGCGTGACCGGCGTCTGCCGCCGCTGCGCGACGATGGTGGCCCGGTTCGTGTGGGGCATCGACACGATCATGCACGGCATCCGGCCGGTGCTCGCGGGCACGCCGTTCAGCCTGACGGGCGGCACTGCGGACGGGACGGATCGGGAGCCGGCCGCGCTCATCGCCGTGCTGCAGGAGCTGGGCGAGTCGAATCTCCCCCGGGCAGACGCGCGCGGCTTCCGTCCGCGCGGCCCGCGCCAGCGGGGTGACGTCGGATCCCCGGCTGAGCGGCGCCGCAAGCGGCGCAAGGATCGCGATACCCTCTAACAAGGCGAAAGCGGGTAACTCGATTTCATGTCATCCGGCGGGAATGCGGTGACGTCCGCCAGGGATCGGCAAGGCACCATGGCCAATGGCCGCCTCTTGTCAACCTCCCGCCGCCGAGACGAACGTATGGGCATGGCCTCGCCTCTCTACTACACCGCCGACATGGTCCGCGCGATGCCGGACGACGGCAATCGCTACGAAGTCGTGTACGGCGAGCTCCTGGTGACGCCGGCGCCCCGGCTCTGGCACCAGGTGCTGGTGCACCGACTGAGGGTCGCCCTCGAGCTGTATTTGCGAACCGAGCCGGCCGGTGGCATGGTCCTCACCGCGCCGGCCGAGATCTCCTGGGGCGCGGACGTGCTGGTGCAGCCGGATGTGTTCGTGGCCCTGCGGGACGAGGCGCGGACCCTGGCCTGGAGCAGTGTGCGGACGCTGCTGCTGGTGGCCGAGGTACTGAGCCCGTCCACGGGCCCCGGTGACCGTATCCTCAAACGGCTTCGCTATCGGGAGGCCGGGGTGCCGCTCTACTGGGTCGTGGACGGCGACGAGCGGTCGGTCGAGGTCTGGACGCCCGAGGACAGCTTCCCCGTGCTGGAGCGCGAGCGCCTCGTCTGGCAGCCTCCGGGCGCGCGCGTCTCGTTCAGCTTGAGCCTCGAGGAGTTGTTCCGGCCGCTCTGAGGCGTAGGGTGCCAGAGCGTGTTCGGCGAGGTCACGAAGGTGCGGCCCCGCTAACCCCCGCCGCTTCCTGACCACCCAGAACGCCCACCAGATCGGCATGCTCGTGAGCCTGTCGCCCGACCGCCCCTCAGGGCGGCTTTCAGGGCGCGAACATTTCGCCCAGCACACGCAGGACTTCGCCCTGCGCTTCCGGCTCCAGCGTTCCCAACCTTTTCACGAGGCGCTGAGTGTCCACCGTGCGGAGCTGATCCATGACGATCCGTCCATTCTTGCCCTTGAAGCGGCAGTCTACTCGGGTCGGGTAGGGCCGGCCCTTCGTTGTCATGGGAGCGACGATCACCGTGCGAATATGTCGATTCATTTCGTCCGGTGAGACCACCGCACAGGGGCGAGTCTTTCGGATCTCGCTTCCGATCGTGGGATCCAGACTG
>JBBRGH010000723.1:0-1711 GCA_038240915.1 Gemmatimonadales bacterium
AGTCGAAGCGCTCGACGGTGAAGACCATGCGCGGCAAGCCGAGCCCTGAGTGAATTCGAAGTAACCTTTGGCTTGCCGAGTTGAGCGTGTGGTCGCGAGGCGCCTAGGATCAGCCATGGCGGCGACCTTCTCGATCATGGATGGGCATCTGGACGCCCCCCGCGCGCCCGCGCCGGAGGGCCGTGTGGTGTTTTCGCGCCTGCCGCGCGGCGAGAGCGCCATCGTCGCCGCAGCGACCTCGATGAAATACGTGCTTGAAGGTGAGGAGCGCTACGAGATCGACGGGGTCATCCGGGTGGTCGAGGCCGGCCACATCCTCATTGTCGAGCCCGGCGTCGGCATGCGCGCCATCCTGCCCCGATCACAGATCACCACCGGGGCCTGCGTATACCTGCCCGGGCGGCCGGCGGCGGCGAGCGAACCCTGTTCGGAATTCGCGGCCCTGCTCGGCCGGTCGATCGTCATTCCCGGGTCGGGGTCGGTCCTGGGCGCGGTGCTGCGGGCGGCGGCGCGGGCCATGGCTTCAGGGCGGGCGCCGCGTGATCCGGATCGCCTGCTGCGACGGGCCGGCGGGGGGCTCTCCTGCCTGGTCCGCGACGCCGATACGCGCATGGACCGGCTGAGCGCTCTCAAGGCCTCTACGCGTCGGGAGTTGCTGCGGCGGCTGGAGGTTGCGCGGCACTACTTGCACACGCGTCCGGACCGGGCCGTGCCCCTGGGCGAATTGGCGGTCCAGGCGGGCCTGTCGCAATTCCACTTGGCCCGGAGTTTCCGCGAGGTCTACGACCGGCCGCCGGCCGCGTACCATTCCGCATTGCGTCTGGACGCGGCCGCGCGATTCCTTCAGCGGGGTCGAGGGTCGAGCGCCGACGCGGCCGAGCAGTTCGGCTTTTCCGATCCCCGCGCCTTCGCCCGCGCCTTCCAACGGCGGCACGGGCGGTCGCCGGCGGTCTTCGCCCGCAACTGAAATAAGCAAGGTCGGTCCACGCCGGCGCGCGCCGCGTCGCATAGCGTCGCCGCCCCTGCATCCGGACACCCCTACCCATGGCGCCTGCCCTGTTCCTCGCCGCCGTCGCGGCCGCTTCCCTGGCCCACGCCTCGCCGGCGCTGGAGCCCTTGCCCCGACGCGCGCCGCTGGGCGTCTACCCCGCGCCGCCCCCCGCCCCGGTGGCTGAGAAGATCGGCGCCGGCAAGGGCGCGGCCATCACCCGGGTGCTTCCCGACGCCAACGCCGCGGCTCTGGGCGTCAAGGCCGGGGATGTGGTGCTGAGCTTCAACGGCGTCCCGATCGGCGGGCCGGCCGATCTGGTCGTGGGCGCGGGCAAGGTTCGCGAGGGAGACGCCCTGAGCATGACGGTCTGGCGGGACGGCCAGACCCTGCAGCTCACCGGCCGCGCGCGCGGCATGCCCCGGGAATCCTACACCGGCGCGACGACGGCCTATGCCTCTGTTCCCTTCCAGGGCGGCCGGCTCAGCGAAATCCTGGTGCTGCCGCATGGCAAGCCCAACGCGCCGGTGGTCTACTATGTCCAGGGCGTCACCTGCATCAGCATGGAGGCGGTGGGCACGCCCTTGCCCTATGGCGAGTTCGTCCAGGGCATGGTGGATCGGGGGATCGGCGTCTACCGGGTGGAGAAGCCCGGCATGGGCGACAGCCGCGGCGGCCCCAATTGCGTGGACATCGGTTTCCAGACCGAACTCGCCGCCTTCG
>JBBRGH010000724.1:0-1711 GCA_038240915.1 Gemmatimonadales bacterium
CGTCGCCCGCGGCGATTGTGCCGGAAAAATCGATGACGTCGGCCCGGATTTCCGCAGGGTCTAGGCGGACGACGTCCATGCCGACCTGCGCGATCACGGCGCCGAGCTCGGACCGGAGGGAGTACAGGCACTGCGAGAGACTGTGCCGGCCGTGCTCGGCGTCGGCTTCCGGCCAGAGGAGCCCGATCAGCTTGTCCCGGCTCACCCCCCGCTCACCGGCACGGGCCAGCACGGCCAGCAGCGCAAAGCGCCGCCGCTGGCCGGCGCGCCCCCGGAGCACCCGGCCCTCGCGCTCCAGGGAAACAGAGCCCAACGTCCTGAGCCGCAACACGTTGATCTCGATTGATGAAGGAGGGAGAAGGTGGTGAGGCGCCAGCGTATCATATGGATCGATTCCCGACCCAGCAAGCAATCCGTCCTGAGGAGACCCCGGCCATGGCCCGATCCGTCCGCCTGCTGTCGCCCGTCGTCCTTGCCGCGCTGGTCGCCTGCGCCGGCAGCGAGCAACCCACCGCTCCGCTGGACAGCCAGGGGGTCGCGCCCGGTCGCCCCGGGGGCGGCGGCGCAACGCCGCCATCCACCTATGCCGTGATCGACCTCGGTTCGCTCGCCGGCACCTCGAGCTCGGCGGAGGCCGTGAATGCGGGCGGCGATATCGTCGGCAGCAGCCGGGTGAACTCGGTGCTGGGCGCCTTTCTCAAGCGCAACGGCAGTCCCGCGCAAGACCTCGGCAGCCTGCCGGGGCTTCCCTTCGACGGGGCCTGGGACATCAACACCGCCGGCACGGTCGTCGGGGTCAGCTACGACGGCGCCGGTGCCGTTCGCGGATTCGTCTGGGTGTCACCGGGTCCGATGCAGGCATTGAGCACGCTCGGTGGCTGCTGCAGCGAGGCACTCGGCATCAACGACGCCGGCGTCATCTCCGGCGACGCGAAGACGGCGGGTGGACAGACGCACGCAGTGATCTGGGTGAACGGCGTGATCCAGGACATCGACCCGGCCGGCACCGAGAGCTACGCGTGGGACGTCAACGAGGCGGGACAGGTCGTGGGACAGGGGGCGGCGGGAGGCACCCAAGAAGCTTTCCGCTGGGACGCGACCAACGGACTGGTCTACCTGCCCGGTTCAGGCGGCATCGCGGGTGACGCGGTAGCGATCGACGGCTCCGGCGCCGCGCTCGGCTGGAGCACGGCCGGGTCCGGCCAATTGCAGGCGACCCGCTGGGCGTCAACGACCCCGGCCTATCTGCCGCTGCTCGGCGGGTCGAGCAGCTTCGCGGCGGCGGCGAATTCCGCAGGGATCATCGTCGGCCGGAGTGATGTGGGCACCCGAGTGTGCGGCGGCCTCGCGCAGACGGCGGTCTTCTGGCCGGTCAGTGGCGGCGTGACGAACTTGGGGGTGCCGAAGGGAGTCTACTACGCCATCGCCAACGACGTAAATGCCGGCGGCACCGTGGTCGGCACCAGCAACGATTGCAGGGGCGCGCAGCGCGCGGTGCGGTGGACGTTGCCGTAGCTCTCGCCCCCGGTCGGCGGCTGAAGCCGCCACTCGGCGTGGGGCCCTGAAGGGCCTGGGTGGCGCTCGTGGCGATTCTGGCGCCCGCTGCGCTCGCGGGGTGCGAGGATCTCGGGTCGACAGCTGCATGATGCCGGATGTCCCCTTGCCTTCCCCCCACGCCGAGCCGAGCATTATGGGCATGCCCCACGCTGCC
>JBBRGH010000725.1:0-1698 GCA_038240915.1 Gemmatimonadales bacterium
GACGTGGTGCCCGGTAGCAGCGCCGAAGCGGCGGGCGTCCGCGCCGGCGACATCCTGCTCTCGCTCGGCGATATCCCCATCACGGATCCCAACTTCGGCCCCCGGTTCCGCGAGCGCTTCGGCAAGGACAGCGGCCAGGCCCTGCCGATTCAGGTCAAGCGGGATACCCAGACCGTCACGTTGACGGGAAAGGTTCAGTTCGTGCCACGGGTCGAGAATCGGCTGGCGGTGGACTCGTCGGCCTCCGAAAAGGCCGTGCGAGTCCGGGAGGGAATCTTCAAGGGACGCTGAGGCCGAGCTACTCCGGCTTCCTCACGATGTTCTCGATCCGGATCGGGGGCGCGAGCGTCTGCCCTTCGGCCGGGGCCGCGGCAGGTCGCTGCCGCCGCCGCGAATGGCGTTCACCACTCCGTCATCCCGAGCGGAGCGAGGGATCTACTTCACCGTCATCCCGAGCAGCAAGGGGCCTACTTCGCCGTCATCCCGAGCGCAGCGAGGGATCTAGCCGGGGAATGGCTCGAAGACTGTGAAGTAGATCCTCGCTGCGCTCGGGATGACATGTGACTTGGATCGGTCAGGTTCGCTACCCGTCCAACGCTCCCGACCCACACCAACGCACACCAGCCCGCACCTACGCACACCAGCCCCGGCAACGATCACTAAGCCAACAGCAACGCCTGCCAGCCAACAGCAGCGCTCGCTAGCCTGCCAACGCTCACCGACCTACAGCAACGCTCACCGACTCACTCGGAACAGCCCCGCCAGATCCCCCGGCCGGACCGGCCGGGGCGACGGCTGCAGTCCCGTCAAATAGGCGGCCTGCCCGAGCACGGCGGCAGGGGTCGCGCCGGCCGCTCGGAGCTCGCGAATGCCGGTATCGCCGCTCGACTTACTGAGCTTCGCGCCGCCGGGCTTCCGGATCAGCGGATGGTGCAGGAACACCGGCGCGGGCGACCCGGCCAGCATCCGGCGCAGACGGATCTGGCGACCGGTGGACTCGGTGAGATCCTCGCCGCGCACCACGAGATCGATCTCCTGGCGCAGGTCGTCGACCACCACGGCAAGCTGATACGTCCAGCGCCCCAGCCGGTCTCGCACGAGCAGGTCGCCGCACTGCTCGGCCGGGTGCTGTACCTGGGCGCCGAGGCGGGCGTCGTCGAAGGGCTCCGGACCAGGGTCGATCCGGACGCGAAGACCGCGGCCCGCGGCGGGCTCGAGCCCACGCGCACGGCAACGACCCGGATAGCGGGTCTCCTCGTTGAACACGTCCCCTGTGGAGCGCGCCAGGTCCTTCCTCGAGCAGTCGCACGCGAACACCAGGCCCTGTCCGCGCAGCGTCTCGAGCGCGGTCACGTAGTGCTCCCCCGCATCGCTCTGACGCAGGGGCGACGGCCCGGCTCTGAGCTGGTCGGTCTCTCCGATGTCGGCGGCGAGGCCCAGCCAGTCGAGGTCGTCGAGGAGTGCGGTCTCATAGGCCGGACGGCAGCGACCCCGATCGTGGTCCTCGAGCCGGAGCAGCACCCGCCCACCGAGGGCGCGGGCCAGTCCCCAGACCCAGACGGCGTTGGCGACGTGTCCGAGGTGCAGGTAGCCGGTGGGGCTGGGGGCGAAGCGGGTCAGCGGTCGGGCAGGCAGGCGGGTCGCCAGCGTCGCGAGGTCGAGCGGAGCGATAGGCGGAGCCATGGACGGAAGATCGCC
>JBBRGH010000726.1:0-1693 GCA_038240915.1 Gemmatimonadales bacterium
TGGACGCCGCGTGCCTCGAGCCACTCCCGATCGGGCGCGCTCATCTCGGTCCGGGGGCAGGCGGTGCCGCCGTACGGCACCTCGGCGCCGGACTCGACCAGTAGCCGGGCCACCAGCAACTCGGAGCCCTCGTAGCCCGAAAGCGTGATCCGGGCGCTCAGCCGGTGGCGCTCGAGCTGCGCCCGGATCGCCGTCACGGCCCGATCCTTGGCGGCGCCGATCAGGTCGGCGCTCACGCCGGCGGCGGCGCCGATCCCCTCGAGCCAGGCGGCCGTGCCGTCCACACCGACCGGCCCCGAGGGCACGATCGGCCGGCCCGCGGCCTTGAGCTCGCGGGTGGCCGCGACGTAGAACGGGTGCACCGCCGCCACCGCCACGCAGTCGAGCGCGGCATACAGCTCGCGCCACTCGCGGCACGGCACGGCGGGGCCCACCGCCAGGCCGAGCGGCTCGAGCAGCGCGCCGATGCTCATCGGGTCGGCCGGGAACAGCTCGCCCAGGAGCGTCACCGTCGGACGCTCGCTGCGGCCGCCGCGTGGCCGCTGGACCGGGCCCTGTTCCGCCTCGCCCCGGGCGTACGCCAGCATGGCGCCCGCCAGCACGTCCTTCGCCTCCGCGTGGGTCGGGATCCCGAAACCGGGCACATCGATGCCGATGATCCGCACGCCCTCGATCTGCTTGGGCAGGAGGTCCAGCGGGACGCCCGAGGCGGTTGGCACGCAGAGGTTGGTGACCACGATGCAGTCGTAGTGCTCCGGATTCGCCAGGTCGAACACGGCCTTCCGGATGTCCTCGAACAGCTGCCCGGTGACCAGCGTCTCCGAGCTGAACGGGACGTAGCCCACGGTGCGCCGGGCACCGTAGAAGTGCGAGGTGAAGGTCAGGCCGTAGACGCAGCAGGCCGAGCCCGAGAGGATGGTGACCGTCCGCCGCATCCGGAGCCCGACCCGGAGCGAGCCGAAGGCCGGACACATGGACTGCGGCTGGTCGTGCGGGCCCCGGGGGTAATCCGTCATCAGCCGGTCGAGCGACTCCCGCTTGCCGGCGGCCTGCGCCGCGGCCAGCAGCGTCTCCCGTCCGCCGTGACAGCCCGAGGCCGCGAGAACCGGCAGGTCGGTCATGCTCAGACCGTCTCGTAGATCACTTCGAGGGACCGCTGCTCCACCACCTCGGCGCCGCGCATGTCGGCCTGGGTGGCGGGATCGAGGACCACGTTCCGGCCCACCGCGTCGCCCTTGAACAGGCCCAGCAGGTTCTCGTGGGTCAGCGGCGTCGGCCGGACCGGCGGCGCCAGCGCCACCTGCTCGGCCAGGGTCTCGAACACCGGCGCCCAGGGCGAGCCCGGCCTGCCGATGATCTCGTAGTTGGCGCTCTTCCGCCGGATGTCGTCGTGCGCCGGGATCGCGCTCAGCACCGGGATCCCCACCGCGTCGGCGAAGGCCTGCGCCTCGCCGGTGCCGTCGTCCTTGTTGATCACCATCCCGGCCACGCCGACGTTGCCGCCCAACTTCCGGAAGTAGTCCACGGCCGAGCAGACGTTGTTGGCCACGTAGAGCGACTGGAGGTCGTTCGAGCCCACCACGATCACCTTCTGGCACATATCCCGGGCGATCGGGAGCCCGAACCCGCCGCAGACCACGTCGCCCAGGAAGTCGAGCAGCACGTAGTCGAAGCCCCACTCGTGGAAGCCGAG
>JBBRGH010000727.1:0-1688 GCA_038240915.1 Gemmatimonadales bacterium
CCCGGTGCGGATGGAGCAGCTCTCCGTGCGTATCCCGGCCGGACGCTGGGGCCAGCCTGAGGACGTCGGCAATGTCGTGGTCTTCCTCGCCTCGCCGGCAGCTGCCTATGTGCACGGCCAGGTGCTCGCCGTTGACGGTGGATGGCTGGCCCGTTGACCAAACCCTTCAGAGTGGCAACCAACGAACCAACGAACCAACGACCGTTCCGACCCTGTCGACACGAGGACTCACCCGACACCACGACTCACCCAGCACGACCACTCACCCAGCACGACCACTCACCCAGCACCATCATCTTTCATCCAGCGAGAGGGATTCACCCATGGACGTCCTGTCAGCACTGAGCACCGCACGCCTGGTCCCGGTGGTCGTCCTCGATGACGCGGCCGACGCGGGCGCCCTGGCCGGCGCCCTGGTCGGCGGTGGCCTGCCCGTCGCCGAGGTGACCTTCCGGACCGCAGCCGCGCAGGACTCGATCCGGGCCATGGCCGCCCGGGACGACATCCTGGTCGGCGCCGGCACGGTGCTGACCGTGGCTCAGGTTGACCAGGCCGTGGCCGCCGGAGCCAAGTTCGTGGTCTCGCCGGGGCTGAGCCGCGCCGTGGTCGAACGCTGCCAGGAGCTCGGCGTGCTTGCCCTGCCCGGCGCGGTGACCGCGACCGAGGTCCAGGCCGCGCTCGAGCTCGGCCTGAGCACGGTGAAGTTCTTCCCCGCCGGGACCTCCGGCGGCGCGGCCGCGATCAAGGCGCTCGCCGCCCCGTTCGGCGGAGTCCGCTTCGTTCCCACTGGCGGAGTCGGCCCCAAGAATCTGGCAGAGTACCTGGCGGTCCCTGCGGTTGCCGCGGTGGGCGGCTCATGGATGGTGCCACGCGACCTGGTGGGCGCCGGCGATTTCGCGGGCATCCAGGCTCTGACCGCGCAGGCTGTGGCTCTGGTCCAGACCCTGTCGACCGCCACCACCACCACCACCACCACCACCACCACCCGCTGACTCGACGAAGGACTGTGACCATGGCTGAGCTGACCATCCGACCGGCATCCGAATGTCGCTACGACGCCGTTTCGCTGGGTGAGGTGATGCTGCGCCTCGACCCCGGTGAGGGGCGCATCCGAACCGCTCGCTGCTTCAAGGCGTGGGAGGGCGGGGGCGAGTACAACGTCGCGCGCGGCCTGCGCCGTGCCTTCGGGATGCGCGCCGCTGTTGTCACTGCCCTGGCGGACAACGAGATCGGGCGCCTGGTTGAGGACTTCATCCTGACCGGTGGCCTGGACACCTCGCTGATCACCTGGGTGCCCTATGACGGAATCGGACGATCGGTGCGCAACGGCCTGAACTTCACCGAGCGGGGCTTCGGCGTGCGCGGGGCAGTCGGGGTCTCCGACCGCGGCCACACCGCAGCCTCCCAGCTCAAACCCGGAGACGTGGACTGGGACCACCTCTTCGGCAAGCTCGGGGTCCGCTGGCTGCATACCGGCGGGATCTTCGCAGCCCTGAGCGAGTCCGCCGCTGACACCGTCGTCGAAGCGGTCACGGCCGCCAAGAGGTACGGCACCGTCGTCTCCTACGACCTCAACTACCGCCCGAGCCTGTGGAAGGCGATCGGCGGACAGGCCAGGGCCCAGCAGGTCAACCGTGAGATCGCCGGCCACATCGACGTCATGATCGGCAACGAGGAGGACTTCACCG
>JBBRGH010000728.1:0-1688 GCA_038240915.1 Gemmatimonadales bacterium
CCATCACCACCTGAGTCAGCGCCAGCCGCTGGGTCGCCCGCGCGGTTGCCTCTTCCGCGCTGAGCGCCTCTTCGGAGATCCACTGCTCCAGCCGGACCACCGCGGGCAGCGCGGCCCCTTCCACCCGGAGTTGATGGAGGAAGCGCGAGACGAAGGCCGGGGTGAGCGGCGGCGGGGAGGAGGCGAACCGGTCGAGCGCCCCCTCGAGCGCGGCCGCGCTCTCCCGGCCCGCGGAGCCGATCTCGGCGGCCGCGCGGTCGGCGCCCTCGATCTCGTCCAGCCGCTGCACCGTCCGGAGCGCCATCCGGCGGACGTTCTCGATCAGGCCCAGTCGGAGCATGGCCGGGACCGCCCACAGCTCGCCGATGGTCAGCGCGGCCACCTCCTGGAACGCCCCGACGAAGCCGCTCACGTTCTCGAGGTCGATCCGCCCCTCGCTGTGCGAGATCAGGGTGATGGCCAGCTCGTAGATCCGCGGATAGCCCGACAAGGGGCCCCCGCTCAGCACCGGCAGCTCGCGGTAGTAGCCGCGCGGCAGGCTCTCCCGGACCTCTCCGATGTGCTCCTGGACGACGTGGTAGTTGTCGAGCAGCCAGTCGCCGGCGGGTCCCACGTCGACGCCCCGATCGGACGCCGCGGTCAGCCGGCTCTGGGCGCCGTCGAGGATCCGGCGGGTCCCGTTCAACCGGGCCAGCAGCGGGGTGCGGCGGCGCGCGGGCCGGGTCGAGAGCCGCTGGCCACTGGCCAGGTCCTGCGCCCGCTCGCCCAGGTGCTCGGCGCCGAGCAGCTCGCCGCGGATGGGACCGGTGAGAAGCTCTTCGCGGGCATCGCCGCGGCCAGGGAGTACGCGGTCGAGGAATCGGATCGGTCGGAGCGTGGTGATGGAGGACCTCTGTCGGGGAGGCGCGTCGCAGTTCAGGCAGTATAGAATGGGCCGGCGACCAAGGGGAGGGGTCTCGCCCAATCCGGGCGCCATCGGTGACGGGGCGGCGAACACCGACGGCCCATTGCCTAATCCTCGTCGTGGTGGTACTTTGATACTCCGGTGGGCACAGGCGCCACCGTTTTCGACGTGATCAGGCAGGGGCTGGCGTTGACGCCGGCCCCTTTTTTCATGCCCAACGTTTCCGGCAGTCGTTCTTGGCGCAGTGCTGCGCCGCGGCGGCCGAGCCCCGCGTGGAGGCGGAATCCACGCGAACCGTATTCGGTCGTGGCATGTTCCACTCCGATTACACCATCACCAGGAGCAGGAACAATGCGCACCACCGGCACGGTCAAGTGGTTCAATGATGCCAAGGGCTTCGGCTTCATCACGCCCGAGGATGGTCAGAAGGACTGCTTCGTCCACCATTCGGCGATCCAGGCCCAGGGCTTCAAGAGCCTGGCCGAGGGCGAGCGGGTCGAGTTCGACATCGTGCAGGGCCAGAAGGGCCCGGCCGCGGAGAACGTCGTCAAGCTGCAGTAGCCCGACTCACCGCACGCCGCATGGCACGGTGACGGCCGGCTCGCTTCCCGCGGGCCGGCCGTTCTGCCAACCGGCGGCGACCACATTCACGGAGGTGGCGGCATGGCTGCGCACAAGGGACGGATCGAGCGCTCGAACCGGAAGGGGCTGGACCACCTCGACGTGGAGTTGACGGTGACCGACACCGGCGGCGGCCGGCAGGCATGGAGCGGGGCGTTCATGT
>JBBRGH010000729.1:0-1686 GCA_038240915.1 Gemmatimonadales bacterium
CGGAATCCATTTCGGTCGCGGGACTGCGCATCGGCTACTACGAGGACGATGGTTTCTTCCCCGCTTCCAAAGCCGTCACGCGGGCGGCTCGGGAGGCGGCGGAGATCCTGCGTTCGCGCGGCGCCACTGTCCAGGAGTTCAGGCCACCGGCCGTGGCGGATGGCCTGCTGCTGTTCTACCAGTTGTTCACCGCGGATGGCGGCTACGGCATGAAGCGCTCGCTTGGGAAAAGTCCTGCCGACCCTCGCGTGAAAGACCTGATCGCGCTGTCCGGCATGCCCGGCCCCATGCGTCCCATCATCGCCCGGCTGCTCCGCGCCGGTGGGCAGCGGCGGCTCGCCGGTCTCCTGCCCAACGCCGGCGGCCGCTCAGCGCAGGGGTATCTGGCGCTGGTCGAGGAGCGCAGGCGCTATCGTGAGCGGTTCGCGGCGGCGATAGACGCGGGTGGCTACGACGTGCTGATCTGCCCGCCCAACGCACTGCCGCGTTCACCCATGGCGCCGCGAAGGAGCTTGGCGCCTGGAGCATCAACTATACGGCGCTCTACAACCTGCTGGCCCTGCCGGCCGGGGTGGTCACCGCCACCTGGGTACGCGAGGACGAGCAGAGCGGAGGCCCCGAGAGCAAAGACAAGGTGGACAGGGCGGCCCGCACGATCGACTCGCGCAGCGCCGGACTGCCGGTGGGCGTGCAGGTAGTCGCCCGACCCCGGCGTAAAGAGCTGGTTCTGGCGGTTATGGCCGTCCTCGAAGAGCAGTTCAAGACCCACGCGGACTACCCAACGTACCCGCCGATACATTCATAACGGCGCTCGTGGATGAGAACGGAGCACGTTCTCGGCAATACGCGGGAACATCGTTATCGCACGGGCTCGTGCCTGAAATCACCTGTGCGTTCATGGCGGGTGAGCAGGCGATGCGCTAGTATGCGCCCATGACGGCAATCGAAGAGCGGTTCGACGTAGTCGACGGTCACCAGGTGCATTACCTGGCCGCGGGCGAGGGCGCACCTGTTCTGCTGGTGCATGGGGTCGGTGGATCGCTTTTGGTCTATCAGCGCAACATCGAAGCGCTCTCGCAGATCGGCCGGGTCTATGCGCTCGATCTGCCGGGCCACGGCCTCTCCGAGTACGCCGACGTGGACTACCGGGCGGAAAGTGGCGGCCGGTTCATCTGTTCATTTATCGAACAGGTGATTGGGGGTGAGCCCACGGCGCTGGTTGGCGTGTCGGCGGGTGGGCTGATGTGTACCCACGCGGCCGCCGAGCGCCCCGATCTGGTAACACGGCTGGTGCTGGTGGGCAGCGCGGGCTTCGGTCGGGACATCGGCTGGAACCTTCGCCTGCTGACCCTGCCGTTGCTCGATCGTTTCATTGAAGCGGCGACGATTGAGCAGGCGCGCGGCTCGCTCGAACGCCAGATTTACGATCAGGCTAAGGTGACGACGGAGTTCGTTGAGGCGGTGTATGAGCACTGGCGCCGGCCCGGCAACCGCCGTGCCTTCGTCACCGGGCTGCGCAATAATATCTCGCTCTTCGGTCTCAGACGCTGGCGGCACCATCTGAAGCGCGCCTCGGTGATCGCGCTGCCGGTGATGATCATCTGGGGCAAAAACGATAAGACGATTCCGGTGAAACACGCCTATCGTGCGGTGAAGCGGATCGCCGGGGCGCAGCTCCGCATCCTC
>JBBRGH010000730.1:0-1686 GCA_038240915.1 Gemmatimonadales bacterium
GTGCAGCACCACCGGCTCGAGCCTCAACGAGCTCTGGCGGGCGGCCCGGCGGACCGGGCTCGAGGATGCCTTCGAGTGGAGCATCATCGATCGCTGGCCCGTGCACGGCGGCTTCGTCGCCGCGATGGCCGACACCGTGCGCGAGGGGTTGGAGCAGTTCGATCCCGCCGACCGCGACCGGGTGTACCTGCTGTTCAGCGCGCACTCCCTGCCGCTCGACGTCATCGACCGGGGCGACTCGTACCCCCAGGAGATCGGTGCGAGCGTGCAGGCCGTGGTGGAACGCCTCGATACGCCGAATCCGTACCTGCTCGCCTACCAGTCGGATGTCGGACCGGTGCGCTGGCTCGGCCCGAGCACCGAGCAGGTCATCAGGCGGCTGGGCGGCCGCGGGCTCAAGCACCTGCTGGTGGTGCCCATCGCGTTCACGAGCGACCACATCGAGACCCTGTCCGAGCTGGACCGGGAGTACGGCGAGGTGGCGCACCATGCCGGCATCACGCAGTACAAGCGGACACCCGCGTTGAACGACCGGCCGCTGTTCCTGGACGCGCTGGCGGACGTCGTCCGCGAGCACCTCGCCTCCGGACAGCCGTACGGCCCGCTCTATCGCACACGCTGCCCGGGCTGCGTGAACCCGCAATGTCGGCAGATCTTGAATCCGATTGGTACCGCGGTGGGAACCGGCGGGCCGTGACGCCGCGCCGGCGTTGGAACTACGCTTCGGGGAGCTGCTCGGCCCCGGCCTCCACTCGCTCTTCCCGCATCGACCGGCTCACCGGATAGAGCACCCGGCGCACCAGTCGCTCCGCCATCTCCCGTACCACCCGCTGATCCCGCTCCGACAGATCTGCCAGTTGCTCGAGCGCCCACGCCGCCTCCTGCTCGGCCACCCGGGCACCGTGCCGGTGCAGCTCGGCCAGATGCGGCGCGGCCGCCCGGCCGCGAAGCGTCAGGTCCAGACGGGCGATCTCCTCATCCACGAGTCGCTGCGCCTCGCGCAGGGCGGCGGACGGCGCGCCGGCCGCGGGGCAGCAGAGGCGCTGAAGATCGTCGAGATCGAAGAGCTCGATGCCGGGAATCCTCCGGGCTTCGGGCTCGACGTTCCGGGGCACCGAGAGATCGACCGTCACGAGCGGGCGGCCGGCGCGGCCGGCCATCACGGCCGCCAGTTCCGCCGCGGAGACGACCGGGCGGGCCGCTGCGGTGGCCACGATCAACAGGTCCGCTCCGGCGGCCAGCTCCGGCAGGCGCTCCCACGCATGCGGGGTGGCGCCCCACGCGGCGGCGAGCGTCGCGGCCCGCTGCGGGTTCCGGTTGACCAGCGCGACCCTGGGCGCACCGGAAAGGTGGAGTGCGCGAAGCACGCCTTCGGCCGCTTCTCCCGCGCCCAACACCACGACCAGCCGCTGCTCGAGCCCGTCCGTCCACTGCTGCAGCGCCAGGGAGACCGCGGCCGAGCTGACCGACGCCGGATGACGTCCGAGCAGCGTTTCGTGCCGCACCCGCCGGCCGGTCGCGAGCGCGCCGGAAAAGATCGCGTCGATCTCACGAGTCGTGGTGCCGGCGGCGCGGGCCGCGTCGTAGGCGCGGCGGACCTGGCCGAGAATTTCGGTCTCACCCAGGATCTGCGAGTCCAGGCCCGCGGAAACCGTGAAGAGATGGCGGACCGCATCGGCGCCATCG
>JBBRGH010000731.1:0-1683 GCA_038240915.1 Gemmatimonadales bacterium
GCATGACGGCAGCCGAGCGCGCCGCCAAGACCCTGCTGACCGAGCATGCCGACATCCTGCGGGACGCCGTGGCGATGGTCGTCGCCGAGCTGATGGAGGCCGAGATCAGCGCCCAGATCGGGGCCGCCCACGGCGAGGTCACGCCCGACCGCGTGACCCACCGCAACGGGTACCGGCCCAGGGTGTGGGAGACACGGGTCGGCGAGCTCGAGCTGCTCGTGCCGCGCAAGCGGAGCGGCGAGGCGTACTTCCCGTCCTTCCTCGAGCCGCGGCGTCGCAGCGAGCAGGCGATCGTGGCGGTCGTCATGGAGGCGTACGTCAACGGCGTCAGCACGCGCAAGGTCGACCGCCTGGTCGAGCAGCTGGGCATCAGCGGCATGACCCGCGACCGGGTGTCGGCGATGTGCCGGGGGCTCGACGAGAAGGTCGAGGTGTTCCGCAGCCGGCCGCTCGAGGGCGACTACCCGTACCTGTGGCTGGACGCCAAGATCGTCAAGGTCCGCGACCGCGGCCACGTCTACCCCAAGGCGCTCGTGATCGCCTACGGCGTCCACGAGTCCGGCCGGCGCGAGGTGATCGGGCTCGACATCGGCGAGATTGAGACCGAGACGTTCTGGATCTCCTTCCTGCGCTCGCTCCGGGAGCGCGGCCTCACCGGCGTCCGGCTCGCAATCAGCGACGACCACACGGGCCTCAAGAACGCGATCGCCCGGATCCTCGCCTGCCCCTGGCAGCGCTGCACCGTCCACTTCGTGCGCGACATGCACCGGCACTGCCGGCCCAGCCAGCGGGGCATGGTGTCGGCCGCCCTGCGCGAGATCTTCAACGCCGAGGACCTGGCCGCCGCCCGGGAGCGTGCCGGCGCGGTCATCGAGCGCCTCGCCGGTCCGGCCCCCAGGGTGGCCGAGCTGTTGATGGGTGCCGAGGAGGACCTGGTCGCGTTCTACCGCTTCCCGGCCGTCCACTGGTCGAAGCTCCGCTCGACGAACCCGCTATCCGTTAACCGGCCCTGGACGGAGGTATCTGCCAGGGCAGCCTGACCGTCGAGCAGACCGCCCTCCCGGCCGGCCATGATGGCGGCGGGGTGAAGCGGAGATGGGCAGTGGGGATGCGGGTCGAGCGACACGCGGACGGGTATCGCCTGGCCGGGAACTGGACGGGCGTGACAGCCGCCAACGCCTTCCTCGGCCACCTCGAGGCGCGCGCTTTCGCGCCGGCGACGGTCCGCGCGTATGCGTACGACCTGCTGAACTTCGGCCGCTTCGTCACCGAGCGCCGGATCGATCTCGCCGACCTGGTGCCGACTGACGTCTTCGACTGGATCGACTGGCAGCGTCCACCCCGGCAGCGGACCGGTACGGTCGTCGCCTTTGGCGCCCGCGGCGGTGCCGCACCGGCCTCGGTCAATCGCCGGGTCGCGGCGGAGCGGGCGTTCTTCGAGCACCAGCTCCTCGCCGGTGCCCGCGCCTCGAATCCAGTCCCGGCGCCGCGAAGGGGAGCTGGCCTGCGCCCCAAGGCCCGCGGACCGCTCGGCCATCTCGGACCGGGCCGAACACGCGGCGGTGGCCGGCTCGTCCGCGAGGTCCGGCGGCTCCCGGAGTCGCTCGACCCGTCCGACGTCGGGGCCGTCCTCGCCGATCTCGCCACCCATCGGGACCGGGCCATCGTGCTCGCGATGGTGCT
>JBBRGH010000732.1:0-1683 GCA_038240915.1 Gemmatimonadales bacterium
CGACGGTGCAGGGAGCGGAGCGTCGACCACGGCGGTGGCCACGACCCGCGAGGAGATCGCTGCCACCGGCGGCGGCGCGCGCTCGTCCGCGGCGGTGCTGGAGCCGGACGTCGCGATCGTCGTGGACGTGACCCATGCGACCGACTACCCGGGGATCGAGAAGCGCCGCCACGGCGACTATCGCCTGGGCGGCGGTCCGGTGCTCGCCCGCGGTGCCTCCGTCAGCGAGATCGTGTTCGAGCGGCTGGCGGAGGCCGCCGAGGCGGAGTCGATCCCGTACACGATCGAAGCCGCCTCCCGGGACACGCATACCGACGCCGAGGCGATCTTCAACGCCCACCGCGGCGTGGCCACGGCGCTCGTGAGCGTTCCGAACCGCTACATGCACAGCCCCAACGAGATGATCGCGCTCGAAGACCTCGACCGCACCGCCCGATTGCTGGCGGCCTTCGTCCGCCGACTGGCGCCCGACACCGACTTCGTGCCGCGCTGAGCGGCGTTATTTTTCAAACGTATGCTCCAACGGATCATCCCAGCCGGCCTGGCCGCGGCCCTGACGCTTGCCGCGGCCTTGCCGTCGAATGCCCAGCAGATGGGGACCGCCCCGCACCCGGTGGTGCGCCCCCGCGTCCCGCCGGTCACCTTCCTGGACGACATCCGCTTCCTGAGCGACGACAAGCTCGCCGGCCGGCTCACGGGAAGTCCCGGTGCCGACACCGCCGCCGCCTTTCTGGCGCGCCGGTTCCGGACGGTCGGTCTCCAGCCCGCGGCGGGCGGGTGGTTCCAGCAGTTCACCATCGCGCGGGACGCGCCCGTTGCCCAGCTCGCGCACGTGGCGGGCCTCTCCGGCCGCAACGTCATCGGGGTGCTGCCGGGCCACGATCCGGTGCTCCGGAACGACGCGGTGATCGTCGGCGCCCACTACGACCACCTGGGGCTGGGCGGATTCGGCAGCCTCGATCCCGACAGCACGGGCAAGGTCCACAATGGGGCGGATGACAATGCCTCCGGCGCGGCCATGCTGGTCGAGATCGCGAAGCGGATGGCCGCGGCCCCGCCGGCGCGGACGCTGGTGTTCATCGCCTTCAGTGGTGAAGAGCTGGGGCTGCTCGGCTCCGCTCATTACGTGAAGGAGCCGATCTATCCGCTGGCGACCACGCTGGCGATGGTCAATCTCGACATGGTCGGGCGTCTCCGGCAGAAGCGGCTGATCGTGTACGGCTCGCGGACCGCGAAGGAATTTCCCGCGCTGCTCGACTCGCTCAACTGGCACGCGGGGCTCGACCTCAAGGCCCAGGGCGACGGCTACGGTCCGAGCGATCAGTCCTCGTTCTATGCCGAGGGCATGCCGGTGCTGCATTTCTTCACCGACCTGCACGAGGACTACCACCGGACCACCGACGACTGGCAGAAGATCAACGTGGAAGGGTTCGGCCGCGTGGCCGCGTTCGTCAGCGGCGTCGTGACGGCGCTGGCCAACCGTCCCGGCATGCTCACGCCGGTGGTGGCGCCGCCACAGATGCCCAGCCTGGGCGCGTCCGTCCAGCCGGGGTACGGCGCGTATCTCGGCACCGTGCCGGACATGACCGACAGTCCCGGCGGCGTTCGATTGATCGGCGTCAGGGCGGGCAGCCCGGCGGAGCAGGCGGGTCTCCGCGGCGACGACATCATTACGAGGATCGG
>JBBRGH010000733.1:0-1683 GCA_038240915.1 Gemmatimonadales bacterium
CTGCCCGACACGGTGAACTCGGTCCTGGAACTGGTCATCAACGGCACCGATGCGGAAGCGGTCGCGAGCGCCATGCGCCTCGGCATCGACGCGGCCTGCCGCGAAGGCGTGGTCTCGATCTCAGCCGGCAATTACGGCGGCAAGCTGGGCCCCCACCATTTCCACCTGCGGAAGATCATGGCGGAGCCCTCGGCGTGAGCGGTTTCGTCGTCCTCCTGCGGCGCGTGCCGAGGCTTCCGGCATGAGCGGCCTCGTGGCCCGGTTCAAGTCGGCCGAGCCGGCCGACTGCTCGGCGGTCCTCGCCGGAGCCTGGGCCGCGCTCGCGCCAGGCGACCTGGCCCGGCGTCCGGTGGGCGTGACCGGGCGTGGCGCAGTGCCGCTGGGCGACGTGTGCGACCTCACCGGCACGCCCGACGGCACCATCCGCTTCACCGGCGACCTCAGCCGGGTGGCGCGGCTGGGCGCGGGACTCGCCGAGGGCGCGGTCGTGGTCGACGGCGACGTCGGCGACGAGGTCGGCCTCGGCATGGCCGGCGGCAGCATCGAGGTCCAGGGCCGAGCCGGCCTCCGGGCCGGCGCGGCGGCGCCCGAGGCCCGCCGCGGCATGACCGGCGGCGAGCTCGTGGTGCACGGCGCGGCGGGCGCGGGCGCGGGCGCGCTCATGCGCCGCGGACTGCTCGTCGTCGGCGGGGCCGTTGGTGATCACGCCGGCGCGGGGATGATCGCGGGCACGCTGATCGCGTTCGGGGACGTCGGCGGCACCGCGGGTCTCTGGTCCAAACGCGGCTCCATCGTCGCGCTGGCCGGGATCGGCATCCCCTCGACCTATCGCTACGCCTGTACCTATCAGCCCATCCACCTGCGCCTCACTCTGGCGCGGCTCCGCTCGCGCTACGGCCTGCCGGTCGAGACGCGCCACCTGGCCGGCTTTTACCGCCGCTACAGCGGCGACCTCGCCGACCTCGGCAAGGGAGAGATTCTCGCATGGACGTCGTGACGGCACCCCGGATGAACGAGCTCGCGATCGAGATTGCCGACGAGCTGGCGGAGCAGGCTCCCCTGTTCCGGGTCGCGGCCCGGACCCTGGCCAGCGGCGCCCGAGTCATCGACGCCGGCGTCGGCGCCGAGGGCGGTTACGACGCCGGACTGGCGCTGGCCGAGATCTGCATGGGGGGATTGGGCCACGTGAGCTACACGCCGTTGCAGATCGGAGCCGAGGCGTGGCCGGGCGTGACGGTGTGGACCGATCACCCGGCGGTGTCGTGCATGGCGTCCCAGTATGCGGGATGGGCCATCTCGGTGGACAAGTTCTTCGCCATGGGCTCGGGCCCGCTCCGCGCCCACGCGCGGGTCGAGCAGGAACTGTTCGAGAAGCTGGGGTACGAGGAGCACGCCGCCCAGGGCGTGCTGGTGCTCGAGGGGCGGACGCTGCCCGATGACGCCGTGGCCGCCTGGGTGGCGCAGAAGGCGCGGCTGCAGCCGTCGCAGCTGACCTTCGTCGTGGCGCCCACGGCCAGCCTGGCCGGCGGGGTCCAGATTTCGGCCCGGATCCTGGAGACCGGACTCCACAAGATGGAGACACTCGGGTTCGACGTCCGCCGGGTGGTCAGCGCAATGGGCACGGCACCGATTCCGCCGGTGGCCAAGAACGATCTTCGCGCCATCGGCCGGACCAACGACTGC
>JBBRGH010000734.1:0-1683 GCA_038240915.1 Gemmatimonadales bacterium
GGACGAGATCGCGCGAACCATCGCGGGCGTGCTGCGGAGCCGGCTGGCGCCGGGTGCGCCGGCAATCGTGACGGCGCCCACGGGACCGCCGTTCGCCGGCCGTCGCGACCCGGCCTCCCACGAGGCCTACCTCAAGGGCCACTATCACTGGAACAAGCGGACCAGCGAAGGCATCGCGCGGAGCATTACCTGGTTCGAGCAGGCGGCCGGCCGCTCCCCGGACGACCCGGCGGTGCACGCCGCGCTGGCCCAAGCGCTGGTGACCCACGCGATCTACGGTAGCGCGTCCGCCCGCGAGGCCATGCCCAGGGCGAAAACGGCCGGGAAGCGTGCGCTGACCCTCGACCCGGGCTCGGCCGAGGCGCATACCGCGCTCGCCTCGGTCAGCGCGCTGTACGACTGGGCCTGGCAGGACGCCGAGCAGCACTTCCGCCTGGCCTCCGATGCCACGTCGGCGTATCCGACCGCCCACCAGTGGCGCGCCATGCACCTGCTGACGCCGCTTGCCCGGTTCGACGCGGCCCGCACCGCGCTCCAGCAGGCGCGCGCGCTCGACCCGCTCTCGCCGGCGATCCTGACCAGCCTGGCGGTGCTCTACTTCGTCCGGCGCGACTGGGATCGCGCGTTTCGCGAGCTGGGCGAGGTGCTCGACCTCGAGCCCGCCTTCGCCGCCGGCCACTACTTCCTGGGGCAGACCCTGCTGTGGAAGTCGGGAGGCGAGGGCGCGGAGGGTGCCATGGAGCGGGCGGTCTCCCTGGCCGGGCGAAGCACCGAAACCGTGGCGGGCCTGGCCTACGTGCAGGCGGCAGGCGGGCGCGGGGACCGGGCGCGGGCGTTGCTCGGCGAGCTGACGGCGCGGGACGGGACGTCCTACGTGTCGCCGGCCCGCATCGCCCAGATTCACCTCGGGCTGGGAGACTGTGGCCAGGCGCTCGACTGCCTCGAGCGCGCGCTCGACCACCGGTGCCCCGAACTGGTTTGGCTCGGCGTACATCCCATGTTCGATGCGCTGCGCGAAGAGAAGCGTTTCATCGCCCTGCTCGAGTGAACCGGGCTGTCGGGCACCGTCCCGACCCCCCAGGCCGTGACCGACCCGCCACCCGCCGCCGTGACCGCACCCCCATGAGGTCGGCAAGCGCGGGCCGCTGCGGGGCTGACCCGGCCGCAAGCCCACCGCGAGTCCAGGTGCGCAGGCCCAGCCGGCGGCGGCGCGTGTCCAGCGCATTGCGATCGCGATAGCGCGCCGTCCACCGGTCGATGACGGGCTGCTCCCCCTCCCACTGCCCGACCCCGATGCCGCTCGGTTCCCCGGGCAGGTCGAGCATCACCGCGCGGAGGGGCGGGCGCAAGCCGGGGCTATGGCATTTGCCCTATGGCGGATCGGTAGGCGAAGGGCGACTCTGGGCATCGTGGCGGCAGCAGGGACGGTTCGGGTGCTCGGTCCTCGTGCGTTGGCGGAGCGCATCATCGCCAAGAGCGCGCGCATCCGGGAAGGCGACCTGGTGACCATTGTCGGCGGCACGCGCGACGCCGCGCTGCTCGAAGCTCTGGCGATAGAGAGCCGCAAGGCCGGCGCCTACCCGCTCGTCACTCTCGGGAGCGACCGCTTGGCCCGGCGAGGCTACGACGAAGTGCCGGCCAGATACGACGACCGTCCCGACGAGAGGTCGCGGGATCTGGACG
>JBBRGH010000735.1:0-1682 GCA_038240915.1 Gemmatimonadales bacterium
GCCGGGCGGCCCGCGGTCAGCGCCAGTGCTCACATCCGCAGCCCGGGCCACACCCTGCGCTGGGGGTCGCGTCGACGGCCTCTGCCGCGCCGGTGAGGACGTCCAGCCGGCAGGCGCACGACGCGAGGATCGGCACGTCGGCTCGCGCCGAGGCGACCGCCAGCTGCTGGGCGATGATCCGAGCCTCGTCGTGCCGGCCCAGCCTCACGAGGCACTCGTGGTAGCCGTGCAGGCTCCACACGTTGGCGGGGTGCTGGCAGGCCCGGGCCAGCGTGTGGTCGAAGCCGAGGTCGGCGCGGTACACCGCGGCGGCCTCGGTGACCCGGCCCTGTTCGAGCAGCAGGGCGCCGTAGGCGTGCCGGGTGGGCTGCATCCAGCCCCACGGCTCGTCGTACGGCAGCGCGTCATCCAGGGCGATAGCTCGTTGCAGATGCTCGAATCCCTCGTCGATCCGCCCCTTCCGGTAGGCGATCTCGCCGTCCAGCATCGCGCCCGCGATGGTCAGGATGTCCTGAGCAGTGTTGTTGAACAGGTAGCGCGAGCCGGGCACCGACGCCACGGCCCGGACGAACTCCTCCCGGGTGGCCCGGGCCGCCGTGACGTCTCCCTGGGCGGCATGGGCGACGCCTCGGCCGTAGTGCACCATCGCGGTCGTGGTGCAGTACAGCGTCGGATCCTCGGGCAGGGGCTCGGCAACCAGGTCGGCCCACCGGCCGAAGCGGACCAGCACGTGGGTCCGGAGCGGGACGAAGGCCTCGAGCCAGTCGGCCATGGGCGGACTCCCGATCCGCAGCAGGTCCGGGGTCAGCTGAGCGCGCAGCTCGTCGGCGGCCTCGGCGGCGTCCTGGTACCGGCCGAGGAACATCGCCGCGTAGACGACGAAGTGCAGATCGTGGGCGCGGTAGAGCGAGTAGAAGTTCAGCGGGCCGGAGCGCTCAACGAATCGGCGATCGGCGGCCACGGCACGCCGGTTCGCGGTCATCGCCGCGTGGTAGTCACCGCACAGCACGTCGAGGTGGCTGGGCATGTGCAGCAGATGGCCTGCGTCGGGGACCAGCGCGCGCAGCTGGTCCGCGCTGGGCAGGGCCGCCTCGGGGCGCTCGGACATCTCCAGGAGGTGGATGTGCAGGTGCAGCACGAACGGGTGCCGGCGGCCGCCGGGCAGGGCCAGCGCAGCATCGAGAAGAGCCTCCGCCTCGCGGGCCCGCGAGCCCGGAGCCGGCTGTCCGGTGAGCGGCTCCCATAGGGCCCAGGCGGTGACGTTGACCAGGGCGTCGGCGGTGAGCGCGAGGATGTCGAGGTCGTCCGGGAACTCCGCCGCCGCCTCGACCATGGCGTCGGCGTAGGCCTCGTAACCGGCCCGCCAGCTCCGCGGGTCGTCTTCCTCCACACCGGCATACCGGCGGGTGAGGGCCGAGACGAGGCTGGCGGCCGGCTCGTGGACCGGTCTCCCGCCGGCGGCCGCGTGCTCCAACGCCGCGCGGGCCAGGCCGAGCTCGGACCGGGCCCGAGCCACGCTGGCCCGCAGGTCGACGGGGTCGAACGCGTCCCAGCCCTTGTTGTAGTTGGGACCGACCGCATACGCGATGCCCCAGCGCGCGGCCCACAGGCACGGGTCTTCCCGCAGGGCCTGCTCGAAGCAGGCGACAGCCTCCTCGTGGTTGAAGGCGTAGGTCCAGACG
>JBBRGH010000736.1:0-1677 GCA_038240915.1 Gemmatimonadales bacterium
GCGCCGGGCCGGAGGCCCACCTGCCGCTCCCGGGTCAGGCGCGCGGGTCTGCTTCCGTTCCTTCACTCTTCGCACGGATTGCGCTTCGGCCGCCGCCACCGCCGCCGCGTGGGCGCGCTCCTGGCTCACCGCCTCCCACTCTTCGAACGTCCCCGGGAACTCGGTGATGCGGCCATCGTGGAGGATCCAGACCCGGGTCGTGAGCGCGCGGAGGAGCGCCCGGTCGTGGCTTACCACCAGCACGGTCCCGTCGTAATCCAGAATCGCGTCCTCGAGCGCCTCGATCGACTCCACATCCAGGTGATTGGTCGGCTCGTCGAAGATCAGGAGGTTGGCGCCGCTCAGCATCATCATCGCCAGCGCCACCCGCGCACGCTCGCCGCCAGAGAGGGTGGCGGCACGGCGCTGCACCGAGTCGCCGCTGAACCCGAACCGGCCGAGGTGGCCCTGGATGGGTCCGCGGCCCCAGTGCGGCCGCAGGTGGGCGATAATGTCGTACAGCGTCTCGTCGGCCGGCACCTGGGCGAGGTCCTGCCGGTAATACGCGATCTGCACCGAGTCGGGAATCCGGAGCTCGCCCCCCTCGACCGGCCGCTCGCGCATGATGGCGCGGAGAAGGGTGGACTTCCCCGCCCCGTTGGGCCCTACCAGCCCCACCACTTCTCCGCGCATGAGCCGGGTGTCGAACTCGCTGAGCAGCGTTCGCCCCGGCACGCCGACCGCCACGTCCTCGGCGACGAGCACCTGGTCGCCACCGCGCTCGTCGGCGGTCAGGCGGAGGGCCATGGCACCGTCCTCTCCGGGCGGCGGGCTCAGCCGCTCGACCCGCTCCAGCCGCCGCCGACGGCCCTTGGCCTGCGCGCTATTGGTGCCCGCGATGTTTCGGCGGATGAAGTCCTCCTCCGCGGCCAGCGAGCGGGATTGCTTGCCGAAGGCCCGCTGCTGCGCCAGCCGGCGCTCGGCCCGCTGGCGGAGGAAGGCCTCGTAGCCCCCGGCGTACGCCACCGCGGTGCCGGCCTCCAGGTGGAGCACGTGATCCACCACGGCCTGCAGAAAGGCGCGGTCGTGGCTGATCAGGAGTACCGTCGCGTCGAGGCCGCGGAGATAGTCTTCGAGCCACCGGGTGGTCTCGAGATCGAGATGGTTGGTGGGCTCGTCCAGCAGGAGCACGTCGGCCGGGGAGACCAGCTGCTGGGCCAGGCCGAGCCGGCCGCGCTCGCCGCCGCTCAGCTGGGCCAGCGGGCGGGCGCGCGCCTCGTCGGGGTTGAAGCCGAGGCCGTCGAGCACGGCGTCGATCCGGGCGGCCAGGGTGTAGCCGCCTTCGCGATCGAAGCGATCGAGGTCCCGGTCGTACCGCGCCAGCATCTGGGGGGTGCAGCCGTCGCCGGCCTCCGACAGGGCCGTGGCCTGCTCGGCCAGGGAGCGCTCGAGTGCCAGCAGCTCGCCGAACGCGCCGGCGGCGGCCTCCCAGACCGTGGTCGCGCCGGCGAAGTCCCGGTGCTGCTCCATCATCGAGTAGCGGAGGCCGCTCGCGCGCGCGACCGTGCCCGAGGTCGGCTCGGTCTCGCCCGCGATGATGCGGAACAGCGTGGTCTTGCCGGAGCCGTTCCGGCCGATGATGCCCCACCGCTCGCCCCGGGCGACGGTGAGGGTGACGTCGCCCAGCAGCCGGGTGGC
>JBBRGH010000737.1:0-1670 GCA_038240915.1 Gemmatimonadales bacterium
ACTCCCGGTGCCGGGCGCCAAGGTCATTGCCGGGACCGACTCGGGCGCGCTGACGGCGCTCACGGATGGAACCGGCGTCGCGACGATCAACGACGTGAAGTTGAAGGGCGCGTGGACCGTGACGGCCGCCGAGAAGTGCCACCAGCCGACCAGCTTCGTCGACGTGCCGGTCGACACGGTCACCATGTACCTGAACCCGATGATGGACCTGGCGTGCGCCAACGGCGATCCGCCGAGCGGCGTCGGCAAGCCCAAGGACTACGGCGCGGTGTCCGGTGAGCTCGTGTGGCCGTCGGGCATCGAGTTTCAGGTCGCGGGCAACTGGAGCGGCGTCCCGGATCCGGTGCGCTCCACCGAGCGACGCGCGGCGTATGTGTTCGTCGCGTCGGGGAGCGCGACCGACACGTTCTATCTCCCGGATCCGAAGAGCGCGACCACCATGGAGAATGCTGGCGCGCACGGTTACGCGTACACGTTCGCCGGCTACCCCGGGAACGCGACGCTCTACGCCCTGGCTGGCATCGAAGACTCGGCCGTGAGCCCGGCTCGCTTCACCGCCTACGTCATGGGCGCGGTGCGCGGCGTCCCCATCCAGCCGAAGACGACGACCACGCAGGTCGACATCCCGATGGACGTGCTGCTCGACCACCAGGTGACCATGGTCGCGACGCCGCCCACGGGCTCGCCGGGGCCGGATCGCCTGCTGGGTCAGCTGGCCGTCAGCCTGGGCCCGAGCCTCTACGCCACGCTCCCGTCCGGACAGCGCACGGTCTTTCTGCCGAACCCGGCTCCCCTGCCCTTCGTCGGCGTGCCCGCGCTGGCCGGCGCCCTCACCGCAGAGAGCTACGTGCTCTCGGGCGCGGCGGTCACCGGGAAGAACCTCTCCATTCCCGCGTCCATCCTCGCGCGCGTGCGCGCCAACGACGCCAACGTGCCCGTGTCGCTCACGGGGTTCTTGCCGGTGCCCAAGCCGCAGCAACCGGGGATCGCGACCTGGAACGGGCACACCGTGCAGCTCGACGCCAGCGGCTCCATCGACCTCATCGAGATGCTGGTGACCTCGGGCGGCGGGCTGGTCACCTGGATGATCATCAGCCCCGGCAAGACCGCGTTCGAGCTCCCGGATCTGGCCCTCTTCGGGACCAAGCTGGGACTCATCCACGGCCCCCTCCGCACCATGGCGTACGTGGCGCACTTGGACGACTTCCACTACGAGAAGCTCCGCTACGGGCAACTGGGCTCCGGCGCGTGGCCGGCCTATGCGGTCGATGGCGCGAGCGGCGCGTACTAGCCGCAGGCGGGTCGGGGGCGCGATGCTCGTGGCGCTGGTCGCCGCGTGCAGCTTCGACCCGGCCTACCGCGACGTGCCCAAGGCGCCCATGCAGGTGTGCACGCCGGGCGAGACGCTGTGCCGTGGCTCGGCTCTGTCGCGCTGCCAGGAGGACGGGTTCGGGTTCCAGGTGCTGGACGACTGCGGCAAGAAGGGCCTGACCTGCACCGGGGCGCCGCTGCTGCGGTGCACCCCGTGCTCACCGGGCGCCGGGAGTTGCATCGGGCAGACGACCCAGACCTGCCGCCAGGACGGCAGCGGCACCGATCCCGGCGAGACGTGCGATCCGAGCACCGGCGTCGCGTGCCGCGGCGGCTCGTGCCGCAACCTGTGCAACGAC
>JBBRGH010000738.1:0-1668 GCA_038240915.1 Gemmatimonadales bacterium
GGTGACCAGGTCGTAGCCGGCGGCGGCCGAGTAGCCGCCGTTGGAGCCCGAGGTGATGTCGCGGAAGTTGGCCGCGGGCAGACCGTAGATCCGGTGGTTCAACTCGCCCACCGGGCCCTTGCCGGCCGTGGCGCGAGCGGAGTTGACCAGGGCGGTGAGGCCGGCCAGCAGCGGCGCCGACAACGAGGTGCCGCCGATCTGCTGGTTCTTGCCCTTCAGCACCACCAGCGCGCCCGTGTTGGGATCGGCGTCCGCGGAGATGTCGGGCACGGCGCGGTGTGCGAAGCCCAGGCCAGTCTGCCAGCTCGGCGTGGCGAAGGCTGTGGAGACGCCGCCGCCGCTGCCCGACCAGCCGGTCTCCGAGGTGGTCACGCCAGAGCCGTTCAGGTGCAGCGCGGTGCCGCCCGCCGCCGTCACATTGGGACTGGTGGACGGGAAGGACGGTACGTTCTTCTTGTTGCCGCACTCCTTGGATCCGGAATCTCCGGTGGAGACGAACACCGTCGCGCCGAGCGAGTTCATGGTGGCGAAGAAGCCGTCCTCGGTGCTGCGCTCGCCCGCTGACACGCCGGTCTCGCAGGCGCCCAGGCTGATCGACACCTGGGTGATGGGCGTGCCGCCCTGGATGTCGGTGATCACCCGCTGATAGGCGGTGTCCAGGTTGGCGAAGCTGAGCGAGCGCGAGGCGTAGACCCGCACCTTGGAGTTGGGCGCCACGCCGCTCGAGGTCTCCACGTCCATGGTTTCTTCGCCCGAGGGCGCGGGAAGGGTTCCCGCCACAGTCTGGATGAAGGTGATATTGGAGAGGCTCTGCGACACCCCGGTGGTGGTCCAGAACTTGGTCAGGTCGGTGGTCTTGGGGAAGGTGTCGATGACGATGGCGGTGGTGGTGCCCGCTCCGCCGTTACCGAGGCCCGTGGCGCTGTAGCCGGTGATGAAGGCCTGGGGCCAGAAGGCCGGCGCCGTGGCCGACAAGGGCTTGATGATGCTCATCGGATGCGCGCGCACGTGCGGCTGCAGGCCGTTGACGCTGAGAACCAGTCCGGCGATCTCAGCGGGAACCTTGGGCGCGGTCTGGGCGGAGACGAAGTCCTCGCCGTCTGACTTCACATGGGCGAACTGCACACCGAGCAGGCGCGACACCGTGGCCGCCGGGCCGCTGGCCTCGATGGTCAGGCGGCTAGGGGTCGTGGCGTCGACGCTGAGGCCGTGCTTGTTCAGCCAGTTCAGCACCTTGCCGTAGTCGCCCTTGGTGGGCAGGTGGCGCTGCTCGAGCTGCGAAAAGGCCAGGGTGCGGCCGGTGTGGTTGCCCGCCACCAGGCCGTCATAGTCGCGCAGCGGCAGGGCGATCTGGAAGTGGACGACTGCCTGCGGATCGGCCTTGCCGACCACCTGCACCGTCTCGTCGAAGGGGGTGATCGAATGGGCGAAACTCACGGGCTGGGCGGCCAGGGCGCCCACGGCCGGGACAGCGCCCAGGGCCAGGGCGGCGGCGGCCGCAAAAAGTCGAATCCGGTTACCGGTGGAAAGTTTCATAGAGCCTCCGACCCGGCGCTCACGCCGGGCATCTGTTGATGTTGCCTGGATACTCGGCCCCCCATTAGTCCCCATCACGCGGGAGCCGGCCGCGAAGCAGCGATTGCGCCATTGTAGCTCGTTCGCGGCGGA
>JBBRGH010000739.1:0-1667 GCA_038240915.1 Gemmatimonadales bacterium
CGCTGCTCGTGACCGACGCATCGTCGAAGGTAACGGTGTGGGAGGTGTCGTCCCCGTTGGTCCAGGTGATCTTCTCGCCCACCTTGGCAGTGACGGATGCCGGGTTGAACGTGAAGTTCTTGATCGTGACCTTCTGGCCACCGGCGGCCGCGGACGGGGCCGCCGATGCGGGAGCCGCCGATGCGGGCGCCGCGGTTGGGGCAGCCGTGGCGAGGACAGCAGTTGGCGCCGGCGTGGCCGCCGTGCTGGAGCAGGCGCCGACCGCGAGAGCCGCCGTGGCTGCGAGGGCGATGAGGGAGCGTCGCACGAGATGTCCTCCTGGCCGGCCGTCGAAGCGGCGGGCGAGTGATGCATGGCTGTCGGTGGCTTGATACGTCGGAGATTGTGCCGCCGGTTTTGGCTGGGCGCTTCGCCGCGGGCGGCGCGGACGACTTCGCGCTCCGCGTCGACCGTTACCGTAGCGCTGTGGCCGCTCCCAGATCATCGCTCCCGGAGGCCCTCCTGTCCGCCTCGACGGCCCTTGCGCCCAACGCCATTCGGCGGTTGGAGCTGCACGAGGCCGCGGCCCACGTCCACGGCGATCGCGAGATGCGCGACCTGGGCGACGCGATCCTCCTCCACGACCCGCGGGACCGGGATCCGTTCCTGAACCGTATCTCCGGCCTGCGCCTCGCGCCCGATGGACCGGCACTGGATCGCCGGCTCATGGAGCTGCTTGCGCTGTTCGCGTCGCTCAATCGGCGCCCGCACTTCTGGGTCAGACCGTTGCCAGATGCACCGGCCGCCCTCGCGGTGCGACTCCTGGCAGATGGGTTCATGGATCTCGGCGGCACGTTCATGATGGTCCTCGGGGAAGGGGCGGCTGCGGGGTCTGCGGATTCGCCGATGCCGCCGATGCCGCCGATCCTGCCGGCGACGGCCCGCGTGGAACGGCTCGCGACGGCCGGCGGGCGTCGTGGCGCGGTCGCCGCCGGCGCGGCTGGGGTGCTGCTTGAGGCGTTCGGGGCGGAGCCCGGCACGGAGCTGCAGATCGCCGACGATCTTGCCCGGACCACGACCGCGGCATGGGACGTCTGCCTGCTCTCGGTTGGGGATGTGCCGGTGGCGGCCGGGCGCCGCTACACCACCGACGGAATGACCTTTCTCTCCTCGATTGCAACCCGCCCGACATGGTGGGGTCGCGGGTTCGGCGCGGCCATCTCGGCGATCCTCTCGTCCGATGGCCGGCACGCAGGCGGTCACCTCGTCCATCTCGGTGTGGAGGCGCAGAATGCCCGCGCCCAGCGCCTCTATCGTCGCCTGGGGTTCCAGATCGTGGGCGAGCGTGTAGCGGACCTGATGCTCGAATGACCCTGCGCTGGCTGACGGACACGCCCGAGGCCACCGCTGGGCGGCTCGCCGCGCAACTGGGCCTCCGGCTGGACACCGGCCCCGGCGGATTCTCGGTTCACCTCGGAACGGCGAACATCGAGGTGGCGGCGCTGCCGCCCCACGGACGACGAGACGACCGACTGGAGCTCAATCCGCCCGACGTCGACCCTGCCAACCCGCCCGACCCGCCCGACGCGTCCGACGGGCCCGACACCGGCCCGGCGACCTCCGAACCGCCGTTCTCGCTGGCCGCGGTGGGCCTCGGGACCGTGGATGCGGAGCGCTTCGCCGCCGAG
>JBBRGH010000740.1:0-1662 GCA_038240915.1 Gemmatimonadales bacterium
GTCCGGGCTCCAGATGACGATCGGTATCGTCAGCAGAAAGCTCAGCCAGAAGCGGTCCCGGAACATCGCCACCGAGTGGCCGGTGTGTCGGCCGTGGTCTCCGTCAGTCGAGTGAGCTCCCCTGGGAGACGCCGCCGGCCCGTGGGCCTTCGAAGGCGGCTGATGTCCAGGCTGCTGGTCGTGATCGGGCTGCGCATTCATCCTCCCCTCCAGTATGGCGGAGCACTCGAACGATCCCCGGATCGGCCCGGACCTCCAGCCTCGGCACGCTGAACCACTCCTCCGCCCGGCCGCAGCAGATCAGCCGCTCGGAGGTGAGCCCAGACCTGGCGGGCTGGTCGGCGAGCTGTCGCTGCGCAGTGCTCGAACACCTGCCCGTCGCGGCGGCCGCGTGCTCGCAGTCCGCAGCGGGCCGAGGTCCACGCTGATGGACCGCGATGGCAGCTCCGGGGGCCCGGAGTACGCTGGGGTCCAGGATCGGAGGCACAGTGGCTGACCCGGGCGAAAGTGGCAGGAACAGGAACGAGCGGCAGGAGCATGACCGCAAATCGCGCGAGTACGAGGCAACGACCGGCAACCCGTACCACCTCTCGGGCGGCGTGCGCATGCTCGTCGGCGCGCTGGCGGTGGTCGTCGTGATCACCCTGACGGCGCTGTTCGTCGGTGGCGCCGTTCACTGGTGATCCTGTCGGGCAGCAGGGGCTCGCGTCATGGCACGGCGGTCCGTCCCGACCCGAAGGGGGTCCGGAATTCAGGTGGGCCCGTCCCGCCATCCGCTTCGTGGGCGCCCGCCGCTTCGTGGGCGCCCGCCGCGGCTCCAGCCGTCGCTCCGCTTGCCCCGCCGACGAGCGCCCCGACCGGCCCGCCGACGAGCGCCGCGACGCTGTCCGCCATGATCGTCCCGCCGGCGCCCGCAGGTCTGCCATCGCGTGGGCTCCAGTCGCCGATGAGGGTGGGTTGGTGCCCGCCGGGCGCGAGACGGTGCCCCAAGAAGCGTGCGGGCGCGCGGCCGCCGCGTCATGACGACCGGTCATCCGCTCGTGATCCGGGTGACGGGTCGTTCATGACCTGCTCGTCGGTACGGATCGTGTGTGAAGGCTGACTTTGGACGTTGGTTCTGAGTGCCGCCGTGTCCGACCTGCCTCGGGAGGCCGAACCACAGCCGCGTGTTGCCGTTCCCGGAGTCGGCCCCGACAGACCCGCCGAAGCCCTCGATGAGCTGCTTGACGATCGCCAGGCCGATGCCGGCACCGCCGCGCGCCCGGTCCCTTGACTTCTCGACCCGGTAGAAGCGTTCGAAGACGTGAGGGAGGTCGGGTTCCGGGATCCTTCCCCCGTGTTGGTCACGGCGACGATGACGTCGGACGGCCGCAGCTCGATGGCGACGGAGATGGTGGCGCCCTCTGGTGAATAGCGCACGGCGTTCTGCAGCAGGTTGCCCAGCACCTGGGCGAGTTGGTCGGGGTCCGCTCTTGCGAGGACGCGCTCGGGCAGGAGGACGCGGCCACCCGCGCGCAGCAGGGCGGCGAGGAGCCGGAACTCCACCGCGGTGAGGGTCACCGGGCGTCCCTCGGCCGTGACCTCGTGACCATCGAGGTCCATCTCCAGGTCGCCGAGGCGCAGGGGCGGAGTGGACACGGCGGCGATCCCGCTCGCGCGGCC
>JBBRGH010000741.1:0-1660 GCA_038240915.1 Gemmatimonadales bacterium
GTTCCAGAACCGGGCGTGGAATGAGCGCAGGCCCCGCTTGAGCATCGGCCGGTATTCCGGGGTGAACCGCTCCGCGACCCGGAGGGCGTTGACCCAGAGCGCCTGGATCTCGACCGGCTTGCCGATCCGGGGCGTCACCACCCAGTCGCCCACCTTGGCGTCCATCCAGGTGAGCTGCACCCCCGGCTCGCCCGCCGCCAGCAGGCCGTCACTGTCGGCCCGGATGCCGTAGCGAGTCCCCCGGCGGTATCCGCCGACAATGGCGAGCACCGCGTTGGCGAAGGCCCGGTAGTCCTCCCGGCTGAGCGTGTCGCCCGACGCCGCCAGGGCCTCGAGATAGTCGTGCACGGCGATGACGTACCAGAGCGATGCATCCACCGAGTTGAACTCGGGCGCGCCGCCGCGATCCACGAAACGGTTGGGCAGCATCCCCTCGGACACGGCGCCGGCCCACTCCAGCAGGATCGAGCGCGACAGCAGCAGCCGGCCGGTGGCGATGGACAGCCCCCGCATGGCGATGAAGGTGTCCCGTCCCCAGTCGGTGAACCACGGGTAGCCGGCCACGATCGTCATGCCGGCGCCGCGCCGGACCAGGTACGCGTCGGCCGCCCGGCGGAGCGGGGAGCCCAGGCGGGCCCGGCGCGATTCCTCGCCGGCCCGGAGCCGGAGGAAGGTGTCCATCGCGCTGCCGCGGGGGGGCAAGGCGTCCGCCGTCGCCAGGATCAGCACGGCGTCCTCCCGGTCGAGCTGCCAGCTGAGGACACCCGGGCTCGCCAGGTCCTCCTCGGCGTCGAGCCCGCGCGCCTGCTCTTCGGCGTACCAGAACGAGCGATACCATTCGGGCGCCGCCCGGTACTCCCCGTTGTGCAGCGCGCCGATGCCCGGCACCCCCTCGTACGGCGTCCACCAGAGCCGCCCGTCCGCGCCCGCGTGCTCGAAGCGGAACGCCGGGTTGGCGTGGTGCAGCGCGTGGGAGTCGCGGCCCGACAGGAACGGACGGACCGACAGGGTGGTCGGCCGCCGCTCGCCCACCAGCCGCCAGCGGACCGCCACCATCGGCAGCCCCCGGAGCACGAACAGCTCCTGCTCGATCCGGGTCCCGTCCTGGAGGCGGAAGGTCCAGGTCGGCCACGGCTCATGTCGGAACGACTCCACCACCGCCGCCTGGTCGGGCGCGAGCACACCGGGAGCGTACCGCTGCCGGGTGAGGTATTCCGGCCCGGCGAGGTCGTGTCCGGGCGAGCCGCTCGCGCCGGGTTCGGCCGCCCCGCTCGCGGACTGGCCGTCGGAGGCCGACCCGGCCTGGACCCAGGCGTCGAGGCCGTTCACCAGCACTATCCGGTCGGTCGGCGGGGTCCGGGCGGACAGCAGCAGAGCGTGATAGCGCCGGGTGCGCGGGCCGGCCGTCGTGCCCGAGGCGAAGCCGCCGAGGCCGTCGGCCTCGAGCCACTCGGTACGCTCGTCGATGGGGGTCGAGGGGTTCATGCGGTCGGGACCAGGTGCCGAAGCCGCGAGGCTTCGGGATCGGTGGAAGAGATGGCGCGGCCGCGCCGGCGAACCACATCCTCGATGCAGCGGACGGCCAGGGCGGTCCAGCCGGTCTGATGGCTGGCGCCGACGCCGCGTCCGGTGTCGCCGTGGAAGTACTCGTGGAACAGGA
>JBBRGH010000742.1:0-1649 GCA_038240915.1 Gemmatimonadales bacterium
TGGGTGATCGACGTGGGGCCGGGCGCGGGAGACGAGGGGGGAAGGGTGATCGCGGAGGGGACTCCGGATGACGTCGCAAGCATCTCGATGAGCCGGACGGCAAAGTACCTGAGGGCGCTGCGCTCCACCTAGACCAGCCGCACGACACCTCGCGCCACCGGATCGCGTATAGGGTTGCGCTTCCCGCCCGCCTCGAATGAGTGAAAATTGCTTCCACTCGCTACACCCGACAGCGGAGTCATCGAGCATGGCGCGACTGCTGGTGCTGTTCGTGACGGCGTTCGTCGACATGGTGGGGCTCACCATGATCATCCCCCTGCTCCCGTTCTACGCCACGGAGCTGGGGGCCAGCGCCACCTGGGTCGGCATCCTCGTCTCCGCCTTCTCCCTCGCCCAGCTCGCCGTGGCTCCGGTGTGGGGCCGCGCCTCCGACCGCTACGGCCGTCGCCCCGCCATCCTCGCCGGCCTGCTGCTCACCGCCGGCGCCTACGTCATCTTCGCCTTCGCGGGCTCGGTCGCGGTGCTGCTGATTTCTCGCCTGGTTCAAGGCCTGGGCGGCGGCACGATCGGCGTGGTGCAGGCCTACGTCGCCGATGCCTCGACTCCGGAGCAGCGCACCAAGAGCCTCGGCTGGCTCTCCGCCGTCACCAGCCTCGGCGCGGTCGCCGGACCGGCGTTCGGATCGGCGATGATCAGCCTGGGCGGACGGTCGGCGCCTGGACTCGCCGCCGCGGCGCTGGCCCTGCTGGTCGCCGGGTTCGCCGCGCGCTTCCTCGTCGAGTCGCGACAGCCCCCCACCGCCGGAGCTCACGCCGCTCCCCGGACCAGCACGCGCCAGGCGATCGGTCGGGTCATCTCCCACTGGCACGAGCCGCCCTCGCGGCTCATCTGGATCTACACCGTCGGCATCGGCGCCTTCTACGGCACCATCCAGGTCGTCCCTCTCCTGCTCATGAGCCGGCTGGGCGTCACCGAGCGAAATATCGGCTACTTCGTCATGTACCTGGGCGGCATGGGCGTGGTGGTGCGCTCGCTGCTGCTGGGGCGGGCGGTGGACCGGCTGGGCGAGGCGCGGCTCTCCCGGCTGGGACTCGTTCTGCTGGCGGCGGGCCTCGCCTGCACCGGTCTCGCCGACGATCTGGGTCTCGTCCTCATCGGCTTCACCCTGATGCCGCTCGGCACCGCGTTTCTCTTCCCCTGCGTCACGGGACTGCTCTCGCGCGTGGTGCCGGGCAACGAACGCGGGCTCTACATGGGCGTCCAGCACACTTTCGGCGGCGTGTCGCGGGTGCTGTTCCCCGTCGCCGCCGGCGTCCTGATGGACCGCTTCGGCGTCGGCGTGCCGTTCTGGCTCTCGGGATTGCTGGTGCTCGCGACCCTGCCGTTCGCCTGGGCGCTGGCCGACTCGCTGCGGCCCGAGACCCCGGCCACCGTCGCGGTGCGGACGGTCGCGGCCGCCGATGTTACGGGGGAGTTTCCGGTGCAGAGTGTGGCGGAGGAAGGGGTGTCGCCGGAAGGCCAGGCGAGCCCGCGAGGCGCCCCGTGAGCGCCGGCGCCGACAGGCCCAGCAGCACCGCCGCCGCGGACGCCGAAAACACCGAGTAGTCGAGCGGCTCCTTGATCCCGAACGAGATCGCCATCGCCGCGCC
>JBBRGH010000743.1:0-1649 GCA_038240915.1 Gemmatimonadales bacterium
CCGGTGCATGCGGAGCGTGATGCTGAAGCGGACGTCCATCTTCCGGCAGGCCGCCACGACCTCGGCGGCGTAGAAGCCCGAGTCGGCCCGCACCGTGAGCTCGCCGGCCGCGCCCGCGCCCCGCACCCGCCCGATCGTCTCCCGCAGGAAGTGGGCGGCACCCCTGGTGGTGTTCGCGCGGCCCTCCCGCAAGCGCGCCATCAGGACGTCGCCGGTACCGGCGGCCCCGGCGAGGAGCGGGTGATAACCGCGGACGTGGGTGTAGCCGTGGTGGCGGGCGCCCTCCTTCGCCAGGCCGTACGTCTCGCAGATCGTCGAGTCGAGGTCGATCGTGAAGGGTGCATCGCCGGGACCCGCTCCGGCTGCCCAGGCCCGGGCGAGCAGATGGCGGCTCACCGCGTCGAGCTGGCGGACGTGGCCCCAGCGGAAGCTGCGCAGGAACGTGCCCAAGGTCGATGCCGCCTTGACCCGGAAGCCGAGGATCCTGTGCGTGCCGCCGGCCCGCAGCGCGGCCGCGTCATCGATGCAGTCACCGCCCGCGAGCGCGGACATCACGAGCGTCATGAGCTTGTCGCCCGGGTTGGGAGCACCGGGCTTCTTCCCGAGATCGAGGTACTCCTCGACGAGATCGTCCAGGCCCAGATGCTGAGCCAGCGTGGCCGGCAGCAGGAGGCCGGCGTCGGCCACGAGTTGCGTCCCGTCGAACGCGGTGTCAATCCGGTCGAGGCTATGGGAAGATCGCATCCTGCAGGTGCTCCGCTGCTTCGGGTCGATGGCTGTGTTGCAACACCATCATTCCCGATCAGCTGGGCACCTGTTCTACTGTCCCGGATCGTGAATCAGGTCAGGGCTTCGGTGGATCCGGGCTTAGCTTAGAGGCCGACCAAGTCGCCGGCCCCACCAGCCGAGGTCCGCACTCGCCGGCAGTCCGGTCGGTCGCGCCGATCCGCACCTCGCTCTGCAGCAGGCCGCGGTCGGTGCATCTGGCCGCCGCCGAGGCGGCATCATAGACAGGACCCCTCGTCTCAAGACACGCTGGAGGCCGCACGGTGACCTATCTCCCCGCCGCCGATCGCTACGACACGATGGTCTACCGCGCGTGTGGGCGCGGCGGGCTGCGCCTCCCAGTGCTCTCCCTCGGGCTCTGGCATAACTTCGGTGACGCGACGCCCCTGGCCAGCCAGCGGGAGATGGTCCGAACCGCCTTCGATGTCGGCATCACCCACTTCGACCTCGCCAACAACTACGGTCCGCCGTACGGCAGTGCCGAGGCCAACTTCGGCCGGATCCTCCACGAGGACCTGGCCGGCTACCGTGACGAGATGATCATCTCGAGCAAGGCCGGCTGGGACATGTGGCCGGGGCCCTACGGCCAGGGCGGCGGCTCGCGCAAGTACGTCCTCGCGAGCCTGGATCAGAGCCTGAGCCGGGTGGGCGTCGACTATTTCGACATCTTCTACTCGCACCGGTTCGACGCCGACACCCCGCTCGAGGAGACGATGGGGGCGCTCGCGACCGCCGTCCGCCAGGGCAAGGCGCTCTATGTCGGCATCTCGTCGTACTCCGCCGGGAAGACGCGCGAGGCGGCCGCCATCCTGCGTGCGGAGGGCGTGCCCCTCCTCATCCACCAGCCCAGCTACAACCTCTTC
>JBBRGH010000744.1:0-1643 GCA_038240915.1 Gemmatimonadales bacterium
GACGGTGCTCGCCGCGCTGGGCACCCTCGGGTACTACGGGGCATACGGCGTCATCATCTATCTCACGGTGGTCGGCCACCGCTCGCCGGCGGGCCCGTTCACGATCGGCGTGCTCACCTTTCTGGCCGGCTCCTTCCGCCAGAGCCGCGACCTGATCCAGCGGGTGCTGCTGTCGCTCTCCCAGGTCTACGAGCAGAGCCTGTATCTCGACGACCTGTTCTCGTTCCTCGAGCTCGAGCCCGGCATCCGGCGCAACCCCAACGGCCGCAAGGTCCCGGCGCCGATCCGCACCGGCTTCGTGTTCGAGGACGTGGGCTTCCGGTACCCCGGCTCCGACCGGTGGGCGGTGCGCCACCTCGACTTCTCGCTCGCCCCCGGTGAGCGGATCGCGCTGGTCGGGGAGAACGGCGCCGGCAAGACCACGCTGGTCAAGCTGCTCGCCCGGCTCTACGACCCGACCGAAGGCCGCATCCTGCTCGACGGCGTCGAACTCCGCGAGTACGACGTGGAGAGCCTCAGGCGCAACGTCGGCGTCATCTTCCAGGACTTCGTGCGCTACGATTTCATCCTCAAGGAGAACATCGCCGTCGGCAACATCAGCGCCCGCGAGGACGAGCTCCGCATCGAGACCGCCGCCCAGCGAAGCCTGGCCGACAGCGTGGCCGCCCGGCTGGTCGGGCGCTACGACCAGATGCTCGGCCGACGGTTCGAGAACGGCGTCGAGCTCTCGGGCGGCGAGTGGCAGAAGGTGGCCCTGGCCCGGGCCTACATGCGGGACGCGCAATTGCTGATCCTCGATGAGCCCACCGCCGCGCTCGACGCCCGGGCGGAGTACGAGGTGTTCCTCCGGTTCTCCGAGCTCACGGCCGGCCGCATGGCGGTGCTGATCTCGCACCGGTTCAGCACGGTCCGCATGGCCGACCGGATACTGGTGCTGCGCGACGGCGAGCTGGTCGAGCACGGGACCCACGAGGCGCTGGTCGCGCAGGGCGGGCTCTACGCGGAGCTGTTCCAGCTCCAGGCCGCGGGGTACCGCTGAGCGGCGCCCGCCCGCCGGAGCCAGGCCCGCCCGAGGCCGCTCCGACGCCGGGGCTCCTGATCGACGCACACGTGCACCTGCACGACTGCTATCCGCCCGCGCGCTTCCTCACCAACGCGGCCGACAACTTCGAGCGGGCGGCCAGCGCGCACGGATGGAGCGCGGTGCCGGGCGTGCTCATGCTCACCGAATCGGCCGGGGTGGACTGGTTCGGCCGGCTGGCGGCGGGCGCGGACACGGGGTCCTGGACGGTCGAGACCACCGCGGACCAGGCGACGCTCGTCGCCCGACGCGAGGCCCGCCAACTCGTGCTGGTCGCCGGACGTCAGGTCGTGACGACCGAGGGTCTCGAGGTCCTGCTGCTCGGCACCCGCGGGACGGTGTCCGACCGGCTGCCGGTGCGCGAGGTGCTGGCGGCGGGCGAGCGGGCCGGTGCCCTGCGGGTCGTGCCCTGGGGCGTGGGGAAGTGGCTGTTCGGGCGCGGCCGGCTGGTGAACGAGCTCATCGACGCCGCGCATCCGGGCGATGGCTTCTGCCTGGGCGACAGCGGCGGGCGTCCGGTGTTCTGGACCAGTCCCCGACACTTCGACCGGGCGGTCCACCG
>JBBRGH010000745.1:0-1643 GCA_038240915.1 Gemmatimonadales bacterium
ATCCACCGGGACGTGCGCTTCTCGGCCGACAAGTCACCCTACAAGACCAATGGGGCCTGCCAGTTTTACCACGGCGACGCGGGCCGGGGCGCCGGACAGGACGCGGAGGGCGCCGGCGCCGGCCTCTATTTCCAGCTGGCCGACGGCGACTGTTTCGTGGCGGGCGGGATCTGGATGCCGGCCCGCCCAGCGCTCGAAAAGATCCGCGAGGCGCTGGCGGCCGATCCCGAGGGTCTGGACGCGATCGTCCGGGCCCCAGGGTTCCGCCGCCGGTTCAAGGCACTCGACCGGGAGGCGATGCTGACCCGGCTGCCGCGCGGCTTCGCGGAGGGCCACCCGGCCGAGCGGTGGCTCCGCTTCAAGTCCTTCACCGCCACCCGGCCGCTGACCGAGGCGCAGGTGACCAGCGCTCGGCTGCCGGCGCTGCTCGAGCGCGACTTCGCCGCCCTGGTGCCTCTGGTGCGATGGCTCAACGGCGCCATCGGCTACCGGGCATGGGAGCGGCGCTACTAGCGCAGCTCCGCGGCGTCCACCTTCCGGACCTCGCCCAGGTCGGGCCGCTTCCCGGTCACCAGCCCCTTGACCAGCTCGAACAGGACCACCGGCTTCGGCTTGTCCTGCTTGAGGAACGTCACCGACTGCACATCCACCAGGATCAGGGCGAGACGGGGGTCGTCGGGGCCGCCGTCACGAGCGCCGCCTTCATCGCCGAACCACATCTTCCAGTCCGGCCGGTACAGCTCGTGGATGACTTTGCGGTCCTGGGTCACCATGGCGGTGCCGCTGACCGAGACCCACTCCTTGGTGCGATCGCGGTAGTAGGCCAGGTTGACGTTGGGATCGGCCTCGAGTTCGTGCAGCTTGTGCGACTCGTGGTCGGTGACGAACCAGAGGTCGCTGCCCTCCGCCTGGGTCTGGGTCGCCATCGGGCGGGAAACCAGCTGGCCGTCGGGACGCCGGGTGGTGAACATGGCGATCTCGATGCCGTCGATGAGTTGGTAGAGGTCACTGAGGTTCTTGCTGCTGGAATCGGTCATGATTGAAGCGCCTTGCTGAAGGTAACTGATGGCGAGCAGGCCCGGCGGACTCACTCGCGCGCGTCCGGCAGCCGCCGCTCGGCGCCGGTGTAGCCCTCCGGTGGCGCGGTCCGCCGGTCCCGCGCCGGCCGCCAGGCGCCGACCGGCGGCTCGGTGAGCGAGCTGGGCGCGTCGAGGTTGGCCCCGTCATCCACTCCGACGCCCAGGCGGTCGACCAGCTCTCCGCCGAGCCAGGCCGTGGCCGCCAGCAGTACCGCGCCGACCACTCCCAGGCCGATGGCCACGTCGGATGGAAGTCCGGGGTCGGGCCGCCGGAGCAGCCAGCTGGCGGCGAAGAGGGCCAGCACAGCCAGGTTTCCCACGCCGTGCAGCAGGCCCACCCGCCGGGCCCGCGTGCCGCCGGGGATGGCGGCCCAGTCCACCCAGCCGGGAAGCGCGGCTGCCCCTCCCCCGACCAGCCCGGCGCCGATTACGTAGAAGGCGACCTCGGTCCAGCGGGGCGTGGCGGTGACCAGGTAGATGACGTCGAATGCGACCGAGGTGGACAGCAGCCCCAGCGGGAAGACGACGAACATCGGATGGGCCGGATGCCCCGCGAGCTTGACC
>JBBRGH010000746.1:0-1643 GCA_038240915.1 Gemmatimonadales bacterium
TCGGCCTCGGCGAGGCGGATCTCGGCGTCGCCCATGCCCGTGTGCACCTGCAGGGGCCGGCCGGCGTCGGCGCAGCACTCCAGCAGCCGGCAAAACAGCAGATCGCGCAGCGCCTTGCCGCTCCGGCGCACCGGCACCCCCGCTGAGCGGTCGGCGGCCAGTCCGCGCTCAGCTTGCGCGAGCGTGGCGCCGGGGTCGACGGCGAGCCCGGTGCGGTAGGCGAGCACCGTCTTGAAGCCCACCGCGCCGTCGGCCAGGGCGCGGTCGATGAAGGCGTCCACCTCGGCGAGGATCTCGGTCGCGCCACGATCCTCGGCGAGCAGGCGGTCGAGAACCGGCTCGAGCCTGGCCAGCTCCCACACCGGCACCCCCGCCAGCTCCTGGTACCGGTCCGCTCCACCCCGGGCCAGGCCCTGCCAGCCGGCGTCCATCACCATGCCCGTCGTCCCCGAGTCGGCGAAGAGCCCGCGCACGTAGTCCCGCCAGTCGCGGGCGGCGACCTCGGCGCGCGCGCGTACCACCTCCACCGGGTCGCAGCCGAGGTGGCCGGCCAGGCGGACGCGCAGCATCTCGGTGACCAGCCGCGTGGGTTCGATCTCCGCGCGGCGGCGATCGGCGTCGTCTCCGTCGCCGACGTCGAGCGTGAACCCGGCGAGGTCCAGGGGCTCGAACGTCAGCGGGAAGGGGTGGACGTGGTCATCGATCATCCAAGCAGCTTGGCGTCCTCGCCTCCCTCCTCCCCGAGGATGGACCCGATGCGCGCCACCGCGGCCGGGTTGCGCGAACGCAGCGTCAGCACGGCGACGATACCGACGACCAGCCAGATGGCGGTGATGTACGGGGTGAGGTTGAGCGGAAACGGCGGCTGCGGGTACACGGAGCCGTAGAAGGCAGCCCCGAAGACGACGGCTCCGATGAGCGGCACCAGTGCGTGCAGCACTGGGTTGTAGCTGGCCTTGGTGCGGCGGAAGAAGGCCATGCCGCCAAGGCACAGCATGATGTAGACGAGGATCACCGCCAGCGTGCCGAGGGTGGCGTAGAAGAAGTAGATGGTGGTCGTTGCGCCACCGAATGCGTCCTGCGGGTACACGAAGCCGATCAGTGCTGCGGCCGCGGTCGCCACCAAGGCCACTGCCACGGTGGCGTTGACGGGGGTCTTGTAACGATCGTTGGTCCTGGCGAACCAGCCTGGCAGCACGCCCTCGCGACCCATCGCGAAGAGCGTCCGCGCCGCGGCGGTCGCGCAGGCGAGACAGACGATGAAGGCGGCCAGCATGCCACCGATCTCGACCAGCGTCGCGAATGGGCCGCCGACGAACTTGCTGGCGACCGTCTTGAGAGCGAACGAGTCAGCGCCGGCGGCGGCCCCGTTGTCCACGCCGAAACCGATGGCGATGGCGTAGGTGGTGAGCAGGTAGAAGACGATGGCGAAGCCGGTGGCGGCGATGATGGCGATGGGGATGGAGCGGCGCGGATTGGCCGTCTCCTCGCCGAAGTCGGCTGCGGTCTCGAATCCGATGTAGGACGTAACCCCCAGGATGATCCCGTAGAAGACGCCGTTGAAGCCGCCCGACACGGTGTGTCCGAAGGTGAATGGCTGCAGCGTGTTGCCGCTGGCGCCGCCCTTGCCGACCACGAAGAGA
>JBBRGH010000747.1:0-1642 GCA_038240915.1 Gemmatimonadales bacterium
GCAGCCAGGCCCTCGACGTACGCGGCGGGCCGGGCCGCCAGGACGATGCTGACAGGCGAGACGAAGCGAGCAGCGACGCCACGGCGCCGCAGCACGACGTGGATGAGGGCGCGGCCGACGCGGCCGTTGCCGTCGATGAACGGATGGATGGTCTCGAACTGTGCGTGGGCCACCTCAGCCTGAGGCACCGCGGGCAGATCCTCGCGCCCCATGAACGCGACGAGGTCCTCGAGCAGGGGCACGACGAGGTCCTCGGGCGGCCGCACGAAGGCCGCATCGGACGGGTTCCCCAGCCTGCCGCCGATCCAGTTCTGCTCCGCGCGCACGCGGCCGGGCCTCGCCCGCTCGTCGCCCGCCATGAGCACCGCGTGGATCGCCAGCAGGTCAGCGACGGTCACCGGCTGGGTACCGTCCCCGATCGCGATCGCCTCCTCCATCGCGGACACGTTCGCCGCGACGATCCTGGCGCTGCCCCGCGCCGCCCGAGGGTCGATGAGCGCGCGGGCCAGGTTGAGCGAGGAGACGTCGTAGCCCTCGATCCGGGACGACGCCACAGCCTCCGAACGCAGAAGCAGCGGGCCGATCGCCTCGAGGCCGCCCAGCGAGGCGCGCGCGTTGAGCGCCCGGATCGCCGCCTCGGCATCCGCGGACAGGTCGGCAACTTCAAACGGGACGACGGGATTGAACCCCGCGATCTCGTCGGGGACGAATGCGTGGTACCGGAATGAGGCGCGCAACCGGCGGCCACCCATCGCGCCTGGGTCGCCCTCCCAGGTGCGCTCGACGGTCCTCGGCACACAGCCTCCCGCTACAACCCTTCAATCTTTCGGCACAAATGAAGGGTTAGATAGACTTTACGCCGTAACCCTTCAATGTCAACCGAAGATGCCAGGGAAGCAGGTACCAAGCCACCTACGCTCCCGCGTCCTGAGTCCCGTCGAATCGGCGAACCTGATCGTGCGAGGGCTCCGGGACAAGCCCGCGCCGGGGTTTCCAGGAACCGGGCGACCGAGGAGGTCGCCGCGGCCGGCTTCGCGTCGGCACCACCAGCGGCTCGGCTAGTCGGGCGCGCAGGTGATGGGCGGCCAGCTTCGAAGGGACGCGACAGCCCGGACAGGCACTGCGCTCACGGCTTCGAGGCACCGCTCGGGACGACGACAAAGCCCGGGTGCTCATGGCGCGGGACCACCGGCACGGCCTGGAGGCGGGATGCGCTCTCCTCGGGCAGCGGGTGGCAGGTGCAGTTTGTGTAGGGCGGTGCCGCCACGGAACGCGAGGCTCGCCTGCAGGGCGTCATCTCGGAAGATGTCGAACAGCGCGAGGGTGATCACGAGATCCTGCTCCACGTCGTCGTCGTCGGCCCAGGGCGCCACCGCACGCCAACGGACGATGTCGGCTCGCGGCAGCACAGGTCAGTCCGCCTCGGGTTCACGGTTGACCAGGACATGCCAACGCGGATCGCGGGCCGATGTCGCGGCCTCCACCGGCTCGCCGGGGACGAGCGGCACCCAGGCCGTGCGCCGCGTGGCGAGCTCGGCCTCGAGGACCGCGAGCGCGGCCCCGCCTCCCGTGCGCTCGAGCAGGTGCCCGAGGCGCTGGAGCTCGGGCGTGGCCGGCGTCACGGCGAGGGCGGCCCGCATGC
>JBBRGH010000748.1:0-1639 GCA_038240915.1 Gemmatimonadales bacterium
CGGCCAGGACCGAGATGATGCTGAACGAGACGGCGAAGTTGGAGAAGCCGGACAGCCGGCGGTGGAGCTCCTGCTTGTAGCCGAGTTGCGCGAGGCGGGCCTCGTCATCGAGGACGGGCGTCGCCATGGGGTCGCTCATCGTTGCACTCCTTGACGCCACGAGTGGGGGATGCCGCCACCCGCGGGTCCGTGCGGACACCCGCGGGTGACCTGCGTCACTGTGACGCCGATGATCGACCTGTCGTCAGATCAAAGTCAATGGATCTCAGACCTTTATTGGCTACGAATAGACCTTTTAGCTGATGGCCTGCTCGACCCGCGCCCGCCCGACATGGCGTCCGTGCGCGTGGCGGCCGCGAGCCCGCTCGGGCTTCGGATCGACCGGCGCCGCCGGATCGACCGTCGGTGCCGGGGTGTCGCGGTGGGTCTGGCGGATCTCGGCCCGGTGGGCCTCGGCCAGCTCCAGCAGGGCCAGGCTGGCCGGCATCGGCGGCTTCACGCTCTTCACCGGGGTCAGCATCGCCTCCGGGACGGAGACCGACTCGTCCAGGTAGAAGGCGGCCGGGACGGCCGCGACCGGGGAGCGGACGGGCGCGGTCCGGGTGGTGGGGGCGAGCTTCGGGCGCCGGGCCGGCTGGACGGCGGCCGGGCCGGCGGTGGTGGCCGAGCGGCCCAGGCGCTCGTACATCATGCCGATCTGGTGGAAGAGCGCGCCGACGACGGCCGGGACCATCGGGAGCAGCCAGTCGGCCAGCAGGCCCCGGGTGGACAGGTTCGCGATGACCACGGCCGCGGCCGCGCCACCGGCGCCCGTCGCGACGCCCCGCCACGCGGCGCGCCCGGTGTGTACGACCGCCTGCCGGCGCCCGGCCCGGCCGGCCTTCTCGGCGATCTCGGCGAATCGGGCCAGCTCCCGGCTGTCCCGGCGGCCGAAGTTGTAGCCGGCGAGCGCGGCGGTGACGGCGGTGCCGGCGGCGGCGGCGACGAGGGTGGTCTGATGGGCCAGGTGCGCGAGGCAGTAGGCCGCCCCGCCGAGCACCAGCGCGACCAGGCCGCGCACCCATTCCTTGCGATCACCCGGATACCAGTAGTAGCGGGTGGTGTGAGCCGACATCTGCTTGACGATCTGTCCCATGGCGTGGGTCACCTCAATCAGCGCGGATCTGTCACCGACAATCGTCGGCCGCGCGCGGATGATCACGAGGTGAGCTTGGACAAGGCTCCCGGATCGTGGGAACGGATCAGAACAGAACCGTCGCGAACGTATCGACCTGGCGGAAACCGCATCGGGCGTACGTCCGGCGGGCCGGCTCGTTGTAGTCGTTGACGTACAGGCTGACCGTGGGGGCCACCCGGCGGAGCGCGTCGCGGACCACGGCCGCCATGCCGGCCACCGCGAGGCCCTTGCCGCGCCAGGCCGGATGGACCCAGACGCCCTGGACCTGGGTGGTGCGCCTGGTCACGATGGCCAACTCGGCCTTGAAGACGACCTGCCCGTCGATGAACCGCGCATAGGCCCGGCGCGCGCCCACCAGGTCGGCGACCCGCTGCCGGTAGCGGTACTCGCCCCGGTCGGCCAACGGGGAGACGCCGACCTCCTCGGTATACATGGCGACCGAGGCCGGGAACAGGGCGTTGA
>JBBRGH010000749.1:0-1633 GCA_038240915.1 Gemmatimonadales bacterium
CCCAGCCAGAGGCTGCTCCCCGGCGCGAGCGACACGGCCCGCTCGAGCTCGTCCAGCCCTTCCTTCTGCCTCCCGCTCAGGAAGTACGCCCAGCCGAGGGTGGCCCGAGCGCGGTCGTGTCCCGGGTCGAGCTCGACCGCATCCAGGGCGCCGGCCAGGGCCTCGTCATGGCGTCCCGCACGAAGCAGCGTTGAGGAGACATCCAGCCGGTGCGACAACGGATCCAGCTCCTGCGCCCGCCGTTGCAGCGCGATGGCCTCGTCGTAGCGACCGAGCGCCGCGCATAGCCGTCCGTACAGATCGTGGGCATCGGCGTCGTCCGGGTTGAGCTCGAGAGCGCGCTTGAACTCCCGTTCGGCGCCGGGCCAGTCGAAGTCGCGGACGGCCTTCACCCATCCCACCGTGCAATGGGCCTCGCCCAGCTCGGGATCGAGCTTGAGCGCGGCCGCCGAGGCCTCCGCGGCGCGCCGGTAGGCGATATCCGGCTCCATCCCACCCTGTTCGGCCAGCTCCACGCAGGCCATCGCGAGGTTCGCGCTGGCGAGCGCGAACGTGGGCACGAGCGCGAGCGCGCGCTCGAAGCAGTTCACCGCACGCCCGAGACCCATCAGGGTGTAGTCGCTGAACCAGCGCCGGCCCTGAAGGAACAGACGGTAGGCCTGACCGGTCGGATGCGGAGCGGCCCGGCGACGCGGGGCGGACGGCCGTGCCGGCGCGGCGGTGCGGAGCTGCTCGGCCAGCGCCGTGACCTCGGCATCGGGCGGCAGGTCGAGGTCGACCTCCAGCCGGCGGGCGTGCTCGCCGGCGTGCCGAATGGCGCCGGCCCGGTCGCCCGCGGCGTCCAGCGCCCGCATCAGGGCCCGGGCATAGATGGCGGAGTGGGGGCGAGCGGAGACCAGGCGGCGGCAGGTGCGAACCCGGCCGTGCACGTCTCCCGAGCGTTCCTGGCCCTCGGCCACCAGGCGCAGCGCGCCGGTGTAGGCGTGGTCCAGCTCGTTCCGGCGCTCGTCGAGCCAGAAGCCGAATTCGGCCGACTCGCCCAGGTGAAACCCATCCAGCAGCGCGCCGGTGTAGCAGCGCACGATGCGCTCGGCGTCGTTCACGGCGACCGCATCGCGCAGCTCATGCAGGTCGCAGGTCAGCTTCGTCGGGTTGAGCAGGAGTCCGTCGCCGGTCGAGATGATGGATTCCTCGCCCAGCGCCGACCGCAGCACGTGGACCGCCAGGTTGAGCAGGCGGCGGGCCTTGGGCAGGTCCCGCTCGGGCCAGAGCAGGGCCATCGCCCGGTCGCGGGAGAGCGGCTGCGGCCAGGCGGCCACGATGAGCGACACCAGCGCGATCCGGTGGCGCTGCGCGGGAGGACCGGCGAGGGGAACGTCGCCGGCACGCAGGCTGGCGCCGCCGAGGAGCTGAACCTTGATCACACGCCTCCCACTGCGGCCGAATCCGGAGCGTTAATCCGGAGCTAATCCGGAGCGCGAGCCGCAGCTAATCGCCCCGTCCCATGTTGCCCCGGTCGATCACGAAACGTAACCACCCGCTACAACGCGAGGACACCATGAGACGGGCCGCATCAGTGCTGCTATGCGTATCCCTGTTGGCCGGATGCTCGGACGATCCGGCGGGCACCAGT
>JBBRGH010000750.1:0-1630 GCA_038240915.1 Gemmatimonadales bacterium
GGTGTCCGATCTATTCGGGGACGCTTCGACGAGCGACCCGCCGGTCGCCACTACGCCAAGCGCGGGACCATTGCCAATGGTACGCCTGATTTTGAGATCGCTCCGGTTCGGAAGTAAACTCACTTGTAATTCTTAGTTTACTCGATTATAATAGAGCTATGGACGATTTATCGCAGGTGGCCCGGCACCTGGTGGGGCAGACGCGGGCGGGGCAGCGGCAGTTTGCCACAGCGCAAGTGCTGACGACGGCGGAGACACCGCTGGATCGGGCGGCGCTGATGGGGCGGGTCGAGGCAGCGGTAGGAAAGGGCTGCTATGGCGCGCGGCCTGAGCCGACGGTCTGGGCCGATATCCAGGCGCTCAAGCAGGCGGGGCTACCGATCCGCTATCGCCGCGCCGCGCCCGACCCCGGCTATTATGTCACCACGGCAGCGCAAGAGGCGACCGCGACGGCGGCGCGGCTGTTGCGGCGCATCGGCTGGCAGCCGGGCGACCTGGTGCAGGCGCGGGTCTATGCGCGGATGGCCCCGGCGCGGAAGGTGGAGCAGATGTTGCAGATTCGCGGGTCGCAGGTCCGCCTGCTGGAAGATCGGTTGCGGGCCGACCATCCCACGGCCACGACGGACGAGATCCGGCACCTGCGCCAGGCCCGCCTGGCCCTGTTGACCGAGGAGGCGGCGCGTGAGTGACGAAGCCGACCTGATCCGCTATGTGGTGGGGGTGCTAGAGGGGTTGCAGGTGCCCTATGTGATCGGCGGCAGCGTGGCGCTGTCGGTCTGGGCGGTGCCGCGCATGACCCATGACCTGGACCTGGTGATTGACCTGCCCGCCGAACAGATCGGGGCGTTTTGCGCGCAGTTCCCCACCGACCGCTATGCGCTGGACCCTGCCGCCTTGCGGGCCGCGTTCCGGCAGCGCGAGCGGGCCAGCCTGGGGATGTATTCGTTCACCGATATGGAGACCGGGTTGAAGGTGGACCTGTTCCCGCTGCGGCCCGGCGACCCGGCCCAGCAGGCGGCGATGGGGCGGCGGCGGATGGTAGAAATCGTGGAAGGCCAGCCCGCGGCGGTGTATGCGCCCGACGATTTGCTGGTGCAGAAGCTGCGTTGGTACGCCGCCAGCGAGAGCGAGCGGCAGTTCCGCGACTGTTTGAACCTGCTGATCACCGACCTGGGCCGCCCGACCCCGCAGATCGCCTGGGAATATATTACCGGGTGGGCCGATCAACTGGGCCCCCCCGTGCAACGGGGCTGGGCGGCGCTGCAAGCCGCCGTGCAACAGGCCGCGCCGGATCTGCGTAAGCCGTCGTAACGCAAAGCGGCGACAGGCCGCAAAGACGCCAGGCGCGGGCCGGGGCCGCTACGGCGCAGGGGCGTAGAGGGGCTGGCCGAACTGGGGGACGCCGAAGGTAGCGATGATTTGTTGGGCGGCGGGGGAGCGTAGATAGGTAGCGAAGGCTGCTGCACCCGCCGCGTTGACGCCGGGGCGGCCTTGCGGGTTCACCCGGATCACGTCGTAGGGGTGGCGGAGGGCGGGGTCGCCGCTGAGCAGGGGCCGCAGATGGAGTTCGGCGCGGAGCAGCAGGTAGGCGCGGGGGTCGGTCAGGGTGTAGGCGTTGCGGCGGTTGGCC
>JBBRGH010000751.1:0-1628 GCA_038240915.1 Gemmatimonadales bacterium
GGACGCCTGCCACCGCCAACAGCGCGGATGCCGAGCTCGCGACCGTCGGTGGCACGGCCTGGGAGCGCCGGATCGTGCCGGGCGAGCCATGGCCGCTGCCCAACCCGCTCGGCGTCGTGCCGGTCATCCCGTTCCCCAACAAGCCCGACCTGCACCTGGTCGGTGAGTCCGAGCTCGGCAAGGTCGTGCCGATCCAGGACGCGATCAACGCCAACATCGCCAACGTCATGCTGGCGGGGCTGTACGGCGCCTTCCGCCAGAAGGTCATGCTCAACTTCGCGCTCGAGGTCGACCCGGCCACTGGCGCCCCGGTCCAGCCCTTCGATGTGGCCCTCGACTCGCTGATCACCGTCCCCCCGAACGCGCCCGGCGAGCCCGAGCCCAGGCTTGCCGAGTTCAGCCAGACCGACCTCGCGGGCTACATCAAGGTCCACGAGACGCTCGTCCAGGCGATCGCCACCGCGAGCCGTTTCCCGCCCCACTACCTGCTCGGCACGCAGGGCACGTTCCCCTCGGGTGAGTCGCTGACCGCGGTCGAGCGCGGTATCAGCGCGGTCGCGGGCGAGCGCGGTGACGACTGGAAGGACCCGCTCGAAGACGCGATGCGCCTCGCGTTCCGGATCAAGGCGCGAGCGCCCGGGCTGTCGGCCGCGGCCGCCGCCCGCTACGAGAAGTGGGCCGCCATGACCGGTGCCGAGGCGACCTTCCGCAATCCCGAGACGAAGTCCGAGTCCCAGCACGTCGACGCCGTGACGAAAAAGAAGGACCTCGACGTCCCGCGCCGCCAGCTGTGGAGCGAGCTCGGCTACAGCCAGCAGCAGATCCTCGACTGGGAGGCGGACCTCGCGGCCGCCCCGCCGGAGCCCGTCCAGCCGGTCATGCGGATTCCGATGCCGGCAAACCCCGGCTTACCGCGCCAGAACGGTCCCGAATGATTGCCGCTGCGATCGCGTTGCCCTACGCCCGCGGTTCGGACCGTGCGCCCTTTGCCTCCCGCTCGTATCGATACGCGCCGAACGAGAAGAAGGCAGCCGCGGCATACGCCAGGGCCGATGCGACGGCGAGCGGCGTCGACGCAATCGCCGCGAGGGCAACCGCGATAGCCATGAACACGAATGCCAGGCCGGTCGCCAGCAGGGCGATCGGTCGAAGCGGCACGGCCGCGACGAGCAGCGCGATTGCCAGGGATGCCAATCCGGCGGCCAGGAAGGCCGCCAGGAAGAAGCCGGCCGCAAGTAGCAGCAGTCCCGCGGTGAACCACAGTCCGGCGGCCATCCACGAGATTAGAACCCGACCGACGTTCATCAGTAAGGACCCCCGGGTCCTGTCGACCTTCGGACGGGAAACGCGCTATCCACGAGTATCAAGATACGCGATGCCGGCCGCGTGTCAACGGGAAACCTTCATCCCGGTGCCCGCGATCCCCATCCCCGGGCCGATTGACAGCAGCGGAGGCGTGCAGCCACGATCATGAGCGAACCGATCATCCCCGCGGGCGCAACGCCCGCCGCGGGAGGCGCAACGCCTCCCCAGACGCCGCCGGCGGCCAGCGCGCCGGCCCCGACCCCGCAGGCCCACTCCGATGTGGCCCTTGTCCCTGATCCGTCCACACCGGACGACGTCACGGG
>JBBRGH010000752.1:0-1626 GCA_038240915.1 Gemmatimonadales bacterium
CCCGGTGCGGATGGAGCAGCTCTCCGTGCGTATCCCGGCCGGACGCTGGGGCCAGCCTGAGGACGTCGGCAATGTCGTGGTCTTCCTCGCCTCGCCGGCAGCTGCCTATGTGCACGGCCAGGTGCTCGCCGTTGACGGTGGGTGGCTGGCCCGTTGACCGAACCCTTCAGAGCGGTAACCAACGAACCATCGACCGTTCCGACCCTGTCGACACAAGGACTCACCCAGCACCATCATCTTTCATCCAGCGAAAGGGAATCACCCATGGACGTCCTGTCAGCACTGAGCACCGCACGCCTGGTCCCGGTGGTCGTCCTCGATGACGCGGCGGACGCCGGCGCCCTGGCCGGCGCCCTGGTCGCCGGTGGCCTGCCCGTCGCCGAGGTGACCTTCCGGACCGCGGCCGCGCAGGACTCGATCCGGGCCATGGCCGCCCGGGACGACATCCTGGTCGGCGCCGGCACGGTGCTGACCGTGGCTCAGGTTGACCAGGCCGTGGCCGCAGGAGCCAAGTTCGTGGTCTCGCCGGGGCTGAGCCGCGCGGTCGTCGAACGCTGCCAGGAGCTCGGCGTGCTCGCCCTGCCCGGCGCGGTGACCGCGACCGAGGTCCAGGCCGCGCTCGGGCTCGGCCTGAGCACGGTGAAGTTCTTCCCCGCCGGGACCTCCGGCGGCGCTGCCGCGATCAAGGCGCTCGCCGCCCCGTTCGGCGCAGTCCGCTTCGTTCCCACCGGCGGAGTCGGCCCCAAGAATCTGGCAGAGTACCTGGCAGTCCCTGCGGTTGCCGCGGTGGGCGGCTCATGGATGGTTCCACGCGACCTGGTAGGCGCCGGCGACTTCGCGGGCATCCAGGCTCTGACCGCGCAGGCTGTGGCTCTGGTCCAGACGCTGTCGACCGCCGCCGCTGCCACCACCACCACCACCACCCGCTGACCCGACGAAGGACTGCGACCATGGCTGAGCTGACCATCCGACCGGCATCCGAATGCCGCTACGACGCCGTTTCGCTGGGTGAGGTGATGCTGCGCCTCGACCCCGGTGAGGGGCGCATCCGCACCGCTCGCTGCTTCAAGGCCTGGGAGGGCGGGGGCGAGTACAACGTCGCGCGCGGCCTGCGCCGTGCCTTCGGGATGCGCGCCGCTGTTGTCACGGCCCTGGCGGACAACGAGATCGGGCGCCTGGTTGAGGACTTCATCCTGACCGGCGGCCTGGACAGCTCGCTGATCACCTGGGTGCCCTATGACGGCATCGGACGATCGGTGCGCAACGGCCTGAACTTCACCGAGCGCGGTTTCGGCGTCCGCGGGGCAGTCGGGGTCTCCGACCGCGGCCACACCGCAGCGTCCCAGCTCAAGCCCGGAGACGTGGACTGGGACCACCTCTTCGGCAAGCTCGGGGTCCGCTGGCTACATACCGGGGGGATCTTCGCAGCCCTGAGCGAGTCCGCCGCTGACACCGTCGTCGAAGCGGTCACGGCCGCCAAGAGGCACGGCACCGTCGTCTCCTACGACCTCAACTACCGCCCGAGCCTGTGGAAGGCGATCGGCGGACAGGCCAGGGCCCAGCAGGTCAACCGTGAGATCGCCGGCCACATCGACGTCATGATCGGCAACGAGGAGGACTTCACCG
>JBBRGH010000753.1:0-1626 GCA_038240915.1 Gemmatimonadales bacterium
GTGAAGACCGACCGTGTGGCCGAACCGTCGGGTCGGAGCTCGCGCCCGCCGGCCGCCGCGGTGAGGCGGACCGGCCCATTGACGAGTTGCACGCCGCCTTCGCCGAGCAGCCGGCTGGCGCTGCGCACCGGATCGGTGCTCTGCTGGAGGCCGCCGATCGCGAATACGCGCACGCCGGGCACGATGCCGGCCGACAGGGTGAGCGCTTCCGTCCAGTTGGTGTTGTGGTCGGAGTCGTTGTTCCAGTTCGCGGTCAGCTCGGCCTGCGGGCCCGCGGCTGCGCGCAGCACGCGGCGGAGCGCGCGCGCGTCCCCGTTGGCGGAGTCCCGCGCGAGGGCGCGGGCGAGATACGTTCCGGCTGCGCCATCGTGTCCGCCCCAGTGTGCCAGCTGGGCGCGGCCGGTCAGCGCGTCCGCATCCTCCGGGTCGTTGAGCAGCATCAGTCGGAAGGCCGAATCGGCGGCGCCATAACGCTCCGCCCAGGCCAGCACCCGGGCGCGGCCGAGCAGCGCGTCGCGGCGCTCGGGGTCGTCCGCGAGCACGCTGTCATACCGGGCCAGCGCGTCCGCATGGCGGCCTTGCCACGCGAGCACCTGTGCCTCGGTCACGCGGACATCGGGGTCGCCGGGCTCGACGGTGCGCGCCCGGCGCAGCAGCGCGAGCGCCGAGTCGAGTTGGTTGTTCCACGAGGCCAGGACGCCGAGCCGGAAGAGTGCGCGTACCGACCGGGGATCCGTCAGCAGCGCACGCTCGTAGGCGGTGCGCGCCTCGTCGTATCGCCCCGCGGCCCAGGCGCGGTTGCCGTCGGCCAGCTGCGCGTCGAGCCGCTGACCGGCCAGCACCAGCAGGACGATGGGGACAAGGCGTCGGATCACCGGAGCTCCGGGTTCAAGGCAGCGCGCCCCAGGCCGCACGCATCGAGTCGGCCGCCGGCTTGAGCCGCATGTGGGAGACCGGCACGGTCCACGTCTCCCAGGTCCACGCCGCGGGGCCGAGCACCTGCGTGGCGCGCTGATGCGTCTTGTCGTACCGCGCGACAGTGAAGTGAAAACTGTCGGCGCGCACCGTGCCAACGGGCCCCGTCGAGTCGGCGTCGTAGAGCAGGGTCCGGGTGGACGGGTCCGTGACGTTCAGCAGGTCCCACGGAATCCGCAGCTCGAGCAGGCCGGCGCGGGCGTCGTAATACCAGTCGGAGAGCGTCGAGGCCGCTTCCGTTCCATACCTGAGCCGGCCGCGATCAGCGCCCGAGGCGGGAAAGAACGTCCCGTCCCGGCCGTAGCGCGAGCGGTTGGTCGTCACGAACATCCGCTCGAATGCGCCGTCGGTCCGGTCGGTTACCGTCACCGGGCGATGATAGAACCGGCTGAAGTCGTCGCCGCCGCCGGTATCGGCCGGCGCCGCGTAGCGATTGTACGCCGGTGCCACGCGCATGGCTCCGCTGTCCGGCGCGGAGAGCTCGATGGCGAACTCGAAACCGATCGCGCTCTTCAGGCCGGCCGCGGGCAGCAGATGCTGGCCGACTCCGGGGCGATACGTGTCGATACCGATTTCCATCCCCTCCCGCCCCCAGTCGGGCGGCGGCGTCTCGATCGCAAGATAGACATACGACGCGTCCGATCCGACGCG
>JBBRGH010000754.1:0-1625 GCA_038240915.1 Gemmatimonadales bacterium
CCACGACCGTCCGCTCCGACCGCTTCCCCACATCCGGAATCCGGGACCCGATCCCGGCGGGAGAAGGAAAGAGCAGGTAGGTGAGCACGGCCGTGACGAGCAGGGGCACCCACCGGACGAGGTGGAACTTGATCCGGTCGGACAGCGTCTCCCCGAACGGGCTTCGAGGCACCTCCCCGCGAGCCATTAGCCGTTCTGATCCTCCGCATACGCCCGGATAATCTCGCGCACCAGCCGATGCCGGACCACGTCGGCCTCGTGCAGGTACTGGAACGCGATGCCCTCGATTCCGGGGAGCACTCGCTCGACCTGGACCAGGCCGCTGTCCTCGCGGCGGGGCAGGTCGATCTGGGTCTTGTCGCCGGTGACCACCGTCTGGCTGTTCACGCCCAGCCGGGTGAGAAACATCTTCATCTGGGCCCCGGTGGCGTTCTGGGCCTCGTCGAGGATGATGAAGGCGTCGGCCAGGGTGCGCCCGCGCATGTAGGCCAGCGGCGCGATCTCGATGGTGCGGGTCTCCAGCGCGCGCTGCACCCGGTCGTGCGGCATCATGTCCTCGAGCGCGTCGTACAGCGGCCGGAGATAGGGATCCACCTTGGCCTGCAGGTCGCCCGGCAGGAAGCCGAGCGACTCACCCGCCTCCACCGCCGGCCTCGCGAGGATGATCCGCTTGACCCGCTTCCGGGCCAGGGCCTCGACCGCCTTGGCCACCGCGAGGTAGGTCTTGCCCGTACCCGCCGGCCCGATGCCGACCACGATGTCGTGGTTGCTGATCGCTTGGAGGTACTCGCGCTGCCCCTGGGTCTTGGGCACGATGGCCCGGCGGAGGCCCGGCAGCACGATCTTGCCGTCGCTGGTCTGCGCCGGCAGCTCGCCCGGGGGACCCTCCGACGCCAGCCGCACCACGTCGTCGGGGGAGACCGGCTCGCCCATCCGGGCGAGGTCGAGCAGGCCCTGCACGATCGGCGTGGCCCGGTCGAGCTGTTCGCTGGTCCCGGCCAGGCTGACGGTATCGCCGCGGAACGAGACCCGCACGCCCAGCGTCCGCTGCAGCTCCAGCAGGTTGGCGTCGTTCACCCCGGCGAACAGTAGCGGGTCGGCCCCTTCGGCGGACAGGCGGTGGTGGTGATCGTCGGCCATGGATCAGTCGCCCGCCGGGCGCAGGTGCAGCGCCCGGAGATCGTTCGGGTCCACCGTCGTGGGCGCGCCCTCGAACAGGGCGCGGGCGGTGGTGGTCTTGGGAAAGGCGATCACGTCCCGGAGCGAGGGGGCGCCGGCCAGGAGCATGGTGATCCGGTCGAAGCCCAGGGCGAAGCCACCGTGGGGCGGCGCGCCGGCCGCCAGGCCGTCGAGCAGGAAGCCGAACCGGCGGCGCACTTCCGCGTCCGGGATGCCCAACAGCTCGAAGATCCGCCGCTGCAGCGCGGGATCGGTGATCCGGATCGAGCCGCTGCCGAGCTCGTTGCCGTTGTACACCGCGTCGTAGTGCAGCGCGCGCACCCGGGCGGGATCGGCGTCGAGGGTCGGCCGGTCGGCCGGATGAGGCGCGGTGAACGGATGGTGCGCCGGCACGTGCGCGCCACTGTCGGGATCCACTTCGAACAGCGGGAAGTCGACCACCCAGG
>JBBRGH010000755.1:0-1617 GCA_038240915.1 Gemmatimonadales bacterium
CTTGGCGCTGCGCTCGGGCGTGATCGAGACCTGGTTGGCGATCGCGTCGAAGCGGCCGGCCTCGAGGCCGGCGAAAATGCCGTCCCACTGGGTCTCCTGGAAGGTTGCGGTGACCCCCAGCTTGGCCGCCACGGCCTTGACGACGTCGACGTCGTAGCCCGTGATATCTCCGGAGCCGTTCACGTGGAACGAGAAGGGACGGTAGGTGCCCTCTGTCCCGACCTGGAGCGTCCCGGCCTTCTGCACCTTGGTGAGGGAATCGTCGGCGCCGGTCGCGGCGCTCGTGCTTCCGGCGGTGCCGCCGGTGGCGCACGCGGTGAGGGACAGGGCTGCGAGGGTGACGACGGCCCCGGTGACGAGCGCGGACGTGAACTTGAGTCTCATGGGAATGCCTAACGCGAGTGCAGTGAACCGAACCGCCGGTGTGACGCTTCGTGAAGACGCAGGACCAGGGTGGCGGTCCTCCGCGGGAAGGAGTCTCCGGGCCGGGTGTTTTCACCGGGGACGTCCGAAGGCTATCAAGGAGCGAGCAGGCCCGAGTATTCCCGTGACGCACCATGACGTATCGCGACGACCCGCTGCGGACGACCACCTCCGCTCCGGGCGCGGGCTTGTCGCGCCTGCCTCCGGGACGTATGCTGCGCGCATTCGCTCTCGCCGCTCCTGCACCGAGGAGGTCCCCGTGCTCACCGCAGAGCAGCACGATCGGTCTGCCGCTGTCCTGCTGGGGCTCGCCAGCGGGGACGCCCTGGCGGCCGGCGACGGCTTCGAGTGGACCGAGCGGACCGCCCCCGCCGTGGACCTCGCGCGGATCACCGCCGAGGGCGGCGATCCGCGCGACGCAGCCGTTCTGGACGAACTTCGGTCCCGGTGGGGACGAAAGCCCCACGCCCCGCTCCCGGTTCCGTTCTCAGCGGGCGGATGCCTTCTGGGCACCGCCCCGGTCGCCCTCGCGCTCCTCGGCGACCCGCTCGCTCTCGCCGAAGCCGCCCGCAACGTCTGTGCCCTCACCGGCTCGTACCTCACCCGCGCCGACCCGGAGGCGGGCGACGCGTGTGCGCTGTTCGGGCTCTCGCTCCGGGCGGCGGTGCTCGAGGGGAGACTCGACCCGCGGGCCGGACTCGGGACCCTGCCCGCTGCCGCGCGCGCCGCATGGGAGGCCCACTTCGCCGCGGCCGCACGGGGCCGAATCGTCGACGGGCCGCGACTGGGCCCGGTCGGCGGGGTCCTGCAGGGAGCCTGGGCGATCCTGGGCGATACGCCGCCGGCGGATGCCTCCCGCGTCGAACAGGTGATCAACGCTGCCGCTCGCAGCGGCGCAGATCCCGCCAGTGTGGCCGCCGTCGGCGCGCTGCTCGCGGGGCGGTGGGGACTCGAGGCGATCCCGGCTGACTGGCGCCGCCGCCTGCACGGCCGGCCCGACCTGTTCGGCATCGACCTGGTGCGCCTGGGGATGCTGTCCGCCCGGAACGTCGTGCCGCACGACCCGGACGATTCGGCCCGGATGGACGTGCTGCGCTGAGGCGGTTTGTAGACTCGACTGGGTTCCGCTCGCCGACTTCCCCGGGCGTCCCGCGAGAGGACAGCAGTAATGAGCCTGATCAGGCTGAACGACGT
>JBBRGH010000756.1:0-1614 GCA_038240915.1 Gemmatimonadales bacterium
GACGAGGGCGCGACCGACGCCGAGACGCAGACGGTCACCGTTGCGCCGCCGCCGCCCCCGGTCAACATGCCGCCCACGGCCGGCTTTACCCATACATGCAACAACGCGAACTGCACCTTTACCAGCACCAGCACCGACGTGGCGCCGGGCACGATCGCGAGCTTCGCGTGGGACTTCGGCGACGGCGCGCATGCCACCGTGGCGAATCCCTCGCACGGCTACAACATCACGACCGCTACCGACTTCACCGTCACGCTCACCGTGACGGACGACGAGGGTGCCACCGATGTCGAGACCCAGACGTTCACCGTCACTCCGCCGCCTCCGTCGGCCGGCGGGTGCACCACCTCCGGCACCGCAGTCAACTGCGTCCTGGACATCACCTCCGAGTCCACCATCAAGCTCAAGCTGCTCGGCGTCAGTTGCAGCCTCAACAACGAGCGCGTCACCATCCCCGCGCCCATCGGCGACCAGGTCTTCCTGAACGTCTGCGCCCGGGCCGTGGGCGACTCGACCAAGATCTTCGGCGGCCCGGCGGACACCGCGGTGGTGTTCCTGCCGGGGAGTCAGGTGACGATCAAGTTCAACCAGGGCACCGCCGGCAGCGGTGACCCCGCTCCGGCCGCGCCGCAGGCGACGCTCACGGGGACCTTCCCCAACTGGACGATCAACTTCGAGGACGGCGACAACGCTGGCCAGCCGGGCGAGCCGGACTTCACCGACGTCGTCCTCGAGGTGCAAGCGGTACCACATCCATAGCCCGCGCCGTGAGCGCGAGAGCCTCGAGCTCGACATACTGACGGTGCGATCCTGGCAACATCGGGGTCGCACCGTCTTCGCATGAGTGAATGATCCGACCTCCACGTCGTCTCCGATGCGATCGAGCGCGACCGGCCTCTACTCACCAAACGAGACACCCCAATGCGCGACCCGCAGCGGCTCACCGAGTGCCTCTTCGCCAGCGGCATGATCGGCCTCGGCATCCTCGGCCTGATCGCCGGAGACTTCGCGCTGCAATGGCAGCCGGTCCCGGCCGGGGTTCCCGGGCGTGGCGCACTGGCGTATGCGGCTGCCGTCCTCATGCTCGCCTGCGGGCTCGGGCTCCTGTCCCCGCGATCTGCCCGGCTGTCCGTCCGGGTGCTCTTTCCCTATCTCGGCGTCTGGCTGCTGCTCAAGGTCCCCGGCGTGCTGGCGGCGCCGCGGATGGAGGCGACCTGGCTCGGCCTGGGCGAGATCGCGGCGCTCCTGGCCGGCGGCTGGATCCTGTTCGCCAGGCACGCGGACCTGCCGGCCGATTCGCCGCTCGCGTTTGCGACCGGCGCGCGCGGCACGCGGCTGGCCCGCATCCTCTTCGGGCTGGCGCTGCTGCCGGTCGGGCTGTCGCACCTCGTCTATCCCGCGGAGACCGCCGCGTTCGTGCCCCCGTGGCTGCCCGCCCGAGGCGCCTGGGCGATGCTGACCGGGGTCGGGCAGATGGCCGCCGGGCTGGGCGTGCTGTTTTCGGTCCTGCCGCTGGCGGCAGCGGTCGCCGAGGGGGCGATGCTCACGATCTTCACGCTGCTGGTCTGGGTGCCGGCGATCGCGGCCCACCCCACGGCCCGGCTCCCGTGGACC
>JBBRGH010000757.1:0-1612 GCA_038240915.1 Gemmatimonadales bacterium
CGCTCGCAGTCGTGGTTGCCCAGCACCGCCACTGTCGGGATGGTGGACGGGGACAGGGCCCGGACCAGGGCCCGGGCATCCTCCGGCTCGCCGGTATCGGTCAGGTCGCCACAGAGCGCGAGCACGTCCGCCTGCTCGACCACATCGCCGAACAGGGTTCGGAGCGGCGGACCGTAGCCGTCGCGCCCGAAATGCAGGTCGGCCACGGCCGCGATCCGCACGATCCCTGGAGTCTTGGTCATTGTCCCCAATCAAGGTGGCCCGGGCGGCCGGAGCGGTGATCCCCGCCACAACCGGGTCGTCCGTGCCCCCCTATGATGATGATCCTTGCCCAGGAGAGCACTGTGGCGCTGGCCCCCACGCAGTCGCTGGTGGAAACTCCGTCCCGCGCCTTCTACCGACAGGCGATGGAGGTGTTGACCCGTGGTCAGGTGCCCTTCCTGGTGGGGGGCGCGTTTGCGTTCGTGCACCAGGCCGGCATCGACCGCTCGACCAAGGATCTCGACATCTTCGTGCGGCCGAGGGACGTCCATCGGCTGCACGAGGTGTGCGCGGCCGCTGGCTATGCGGCGGAGCTGGTCTTCTCCCATTGGCTGGCCAAGATCCGGGTGGCGGACGCGTTCATCGACGTGATCTTCAGCTCCGGCAACGGGCTCGCGGTGGTGGACGACGAGTGGTTCGCCCACGCGACCGAGCAGGACGTCCTCGGCCTCAACGTGCTGGTGGCGCCGGCCGAGGAGAGCCTGTTCTCCAAGGCCTTCGTGATGGAGCGCGAGCGGTTCGACGGGGCCGACGTGGCCCATATCATCCTCGCCTACGGCGAACGGCTCGACTGGCGCCGGCTGATCGACCGGTTCGGCCCCCACTGGCGGGTGCTGTTGGCGCACCTCACCCTCTACGGCTTCATCTATCCGAGTGCGCGCTCCCGGGTACCCACCTGGGTCATGCACGAGCTGCTCGACCGGCTCGCGCCCGAGCTCGACGCGCCCGACGCGGACGACCCGGTGTGCTACGGCACCCTGCTGTCGTGGTCGCAGTACCTGGGCGACGTGTTCGGCGGGAATTTCCGGGACGCGCGGATCCGGCCATACGGATCGCTGTCGGCGGAAGAGGTGGCGCGCTGGACCTCGGCCGACAAGAAATAGCGCCTCGGCCCGAGCCCGTCCGCGCGCCGCCTCCACCCCGAGGCCGGACACCGGAATCCCCATTGAAAGCCGACTGGGAGAAGCCCATATTGACCATATGCGGGTCACCACCTGGACCGAGTACAGCCTGATCATCGCCATCCACCTGGCCCGTCGCGGCCGGACGGGGGCCGGCCCGGTGGCCGCGCGGGAACTGTCCGATGTGGAGCGCCTCCCCGCCGACTACGTCGAGCAGATCCTGCTCCGTCTCCGCCGGGCCGGCCTGGTTGAGAGCGTCCGCGGCGCCAAGGGTGGCTATTTCCTGGCCAAGGAGCCGGCCTCGATCTCGGTTCGCGATGTGATGAACGCCTCCGAACATCAGACCTTCGAAGTGAACTGCGACACCCACCCGGTCGATGCCGCCCGATGTAGCCCCGAGTCCACCTGCAGCATCCGGCCCGTCTGGCACGCGCTCCAGCAGCGCGTCG
>JBBRGH010000758.1:0-1608 GCA_038240915.1 Gemmatimonadales bacterium
GGAAAGGGTCATCTTGAACTGGTCGGGATGCGGACTGACCTGGGCCAAGGGGAAACCTTCCCGCTCACACTTCGGTTCGAGCGTGCTGGCGAGGTGACCGTTACTGCCCGAGTGCGGCGGAAAGTTGACGCTGCCGGAGTCGCGTCGTTGCCGGAAGTGTCGCTAGGCGACCTTACCATTGCCCTGGTTTCGGCTCCGCCGGCCCCTGGGCCGTCGTCTTAGAGCCGGTTGCGGAAAAGTTGATCTCGTGCGAGGCTACGGAAGTGAAGCAATATTCGGCCGACCTCCGCGAGCGGCTGTTGGGAGCCATCGACGCCGGTCTCCCCCAGGCCGAGGCGGCCCGTCTCTTCGGCGTGAGCGAGAGCACGATCAAGCGGTGGCGCCGCCGTCGCCACGAGACCGGAGGGGTCCTGTCCGCCCCGCGACCCGGACGGCGACGGCGGGTCACCCGGGATGCCGAGCCAGTGCTGGTGGCCCAGGTCCGCGCCGCGCCGGATGCCACCCTGGCCGAGCAGTGTGCGCGGTGGGAGGCGACCACCGGGGTGCGGATGAGCCGCGCGACGATGTCGCGGGCGCTCCGGCGGGCCGGCTGGCCGCTCAAAAAAAGTCGCTCATCGCCGCCGAGCGAGACGAGACGGCCCGCGTGGCGTGGCGGGACGAAGCCGCTGCGCTCCCTCCGGGAGACCTCATCTTCATCGAGGAAACCAGCACCCACACGGCCATGACGCGCCGCCGCAGCCGAGCACCGCGCGGCGAGCGCGCGCTCGGCCGTGTGCCGAGTAACCATGGTCCCAACATCACCCTCCTGGCCGCCCTCACGCCCGCGGGCATCGGTCCCGCCCTGGTCCTGTCCGGCGCGCTCGACAGTGCCGCCTTCACGCTCTACGCCGAGCGCATCCTCGCTCCTCGTCTGCGGCCGGGCCAGGTCGTCATCCTGGACAACCTGAGCGCCCACAAGAGTGCGGACGCCCGCTCGGCCATCGCGGCCGCCGGGTGCCGGCTCCTCTTCCTGGCCGCCGGGTGCCGGCTCCTCTTCCTGCCGGCCTACTCGCCGGACTTCACCCCCATCGAGCAGGCCTTCGCCAAGGTCAAAGCGCGCCTGCGGGCCGCCGCCGAGCGCACCCCCGATGGCTTGGTCGCCGCCACGGCCAGCGCCATCGACGCGATCACCGCCGCCGATGCCCGCGCCTTCTACGCCCACTGCGGCTTCCCCCTCCCGCCCAACTAATATGCGACTTGCTCTAGAAGCTAATCGCCGGATTATTGGCCGATCTCACGATTGGGAAGAATGACCTCTTCGGCGTGGTCGATGTCGCCGCCCGGCGCGAAGAAGCTTCTCGCCAGCAGCGACTCCTCGGCACGCAGCCGATCACTTCGATTCGGTTCGAGCAGGACGCTGCAGCCAATTTCGCCAAGGTCCTGGACGACACGCTCGTACCGGTAGTAGATCAGCGCCTCCCGGTCGATATCAACTGGCCCGTACCCCGCGAAGAACAGGTCCTCTTCCCTCGGCTCGACAACGCCTGCGATGATGGAGCCGACCACGAAGAGCAGGTCGCGTTCTCTGGGAGCGATGAGCGGCCCGTCCCAATCGATCAAGTAAATTGG
>JBBRGH010000759.1:0-1606 GCA_038240915.1 Gemmatimonadales bacterium
GTGGTGGCGGGGATGGCGGCCTCACCCTTCCTGCACAACGCGCCGACCGTGCTCGTGCTGGGACCGATCGCGGCGTCCCTGGCGCACAGCCTGCACCTGAGCCCCGACGCCTTTCTGATGGCGGTGGCCACCGGCGCGGCCTGCGACTTCCTCACCCCCATCGGTCACCAGTGCAACACCCTGGTCATGGGCCCCGGCGGCTACCGCTTCGCCGACTACTGGCGGCTGGGGGCGCCCCTGTCACTGCTGGTGGCGATAGCCGGGCCGCTGCTGATCGCGCACTTCTGGCCGCTGGTGGCGGGGTGATACCCAAATCCTCCCCCCTCGATCGTCATCGCCGGCCTTGTGCCGGCGATCCATAGACTCATCGGCTCAGAACACGGCGCTGCATCGATGCCGCGTCTCTTTCGGATGCTCAGGTGCGTATGGATGGCCGGGACTATGCCCGGCCATGACGGGGAATTTGTGGGTGACGGGCCTCAATCCTTCGAGGCGCGGTAGTCCTGCACAGGGATGAAGTCGCCGGGCAGGCGGGGGCGGTCCGCCTCCATCGTCCGCAGCGGCTCGCACTCATGCAAGGTCGCGCGGCTGCGCACGGCGAGCTGCTGGTACTCGCGGGAGCCGTTGGTCTTCCATTCGATCTCGGTGTCGGTGACCTGGCGGATGATCCGCGCCGGGGACCCGGCCAGGAGGCTGCGGGCGGGGACCTGCATCCCCGTCTTCACGAAGCTCATGGCGCCGACGATGCACTCCGGGCCGATGTGGACCTTGTCCATCACCACCGAATTCATGCCGATCAGGCTGTTGCGGCCGATGCGGGCGCCGTGGATCACCGCCCCGTGGCCGATGTGGCCGTTCTCCTCGATCACGGAATCGGAGCCCGGGAAGCTGTGCATGATGCAGCAGTCCTGCACATTGGCGCCCTTCTCCACGATCAGGCGGCCGAAGTCGCCGCGCAGTGAGGCGCCGGGTCCCACATAGACTCCCTCGCCCACGATCACGTCGCCGATGACCACCGCGGTGGGGTGAATATAGGCGGTCTCGTGGATGACCGGTGCGAGCCCTTCGAAGCTGTAGATCGGCATCAGGCCCGGTCCTCCATGGCGGCGAGGCGGCGCAGCACCTGGCTCGGCCTGTACATCTCCTCGCCGGTCTCCGCGGCGATGTTGTCGAGCAGGCGGACCAGGGCGCCGTGGCCGAAGCCGGCGGCCCAGGCCAGGGGCCCCACCGGATAGTTGGCCCCGGCGATCAGCGCGCGGTCGATGTCATCGGGCGATGCCACGCCGTCGCGCACCGCGTCGGCGGCGGAGTTGGCCAGCTGCGCCAGAGTGCGGGCGACCAGCAAACCCGGCCGGTCCTCGATGATCACCGCCTGACGGCCTCGCGCCTTGGCCAGCGCCGCGGCGGCCGAGGCGGCCGAGGGCTCGGAGACGGAGAAGGCGTAGGCCGGCGCGCCCTCGCGGCTCCAGTCGAGCAGGGCCACGGGGCGCTTCAGCTCGGCGGCGAGGGTCGCGGCCATGCGCCCGTCGGTGCGCCCGATCAGGACCCCGTCGATCTCCACGATCTCCGCCTCGGCGGCGGCGGCGGCATCCACGGCGGTCCGCGA
>JBBRGH010000760.1:0-1601 GCA_038240915.1 Gemmatimonadales bacterium
AGCAGCGTCCTGGGCCGCGCCACCAATGGCGCGGTCACCAGCGTCAGCGAGCGGACCCCGCGCGCGCTCCGGAGCGTCGCCGCGACCCGGCACCCGAGCCCGCTCGAGGTAAGCAGCACCACCCGGAGTCCGCCGGCCGGCCCGGTCGACGTCATGCCGCCTGCGCGGCCGCGCGGGCGGCGGCGGTCATCGGCCGGGCCAGCGGCAGCATCAGCAGAGCATAGACCAGCAGCGCCTGGGCCGTGTCGGCGGCGCCCGTGCCCGGCCACGCGGCGCGCACCGCCCCGACGCTTGCCGCGCACCACAGCAGGGGGGCCGCGGCCCGGGCCAGCGCGGCGGGCAGGCCGCTGGCGCCACTCACCCGGAGGTTGAGCCCGAGCACGCCCAGTCCGTAGCCGGTCTGGCTGATCACCGCTCCCGCCGCGACGCCCTCGAGCCCGAGCCGGAAGTGCATGGCCAGCCAGGAGAGCGCGAGGTTGAGCGCCGCCGCGGCGCCGGCGAGGGCGGGCAGCCAGCGATGCCGATCGCCCGCCAGCGCCCCCACCGCGCCCAGGCTCACCAGGCCGGCCGCCACGCCGCTGAAAACGAACACCTCGGCCGCCGGGGCCGCGGCGGAGTACTGCGGCGCCGCCAGCGCGAGCACCGGCCGGAGGAGGATCGCCGCCAGGCCCAGCAGGGGGGGATAGAGCGCGACGAACGGCAGCAGCGCGCCGGTAACGTGCTCGCGCACCGCGGCTCCGGCGCCGACCGCCCGGGCCCGCGAGTAGACCTCGGGAAAGATCACCACCCGGATGACCCAGCCCAGCGTGGCGGCGAGTCCCGCGAGCGACACGGCGAAGGCGTAGTACCCGAGCTGGCCCCGTCCGCCGGACGCGGCCACGACCAGCCGGTCCACTGAGCCCAGCAGCCGACCCAGCCACATGGTCACGGCGAACGGCAGGCCGATGGCCAGCAGCCGGCGGATGACCGTGGGGTCGAATCGCGGCCGCAGCGGCACGTGGCCGATCACGACGGCGAGCGAGAGGACGTTGCCCAGCACCATCCCCGCCAGCGCGCCACCCAGCCCCCAGGTCGATGCGAGCGCGCAGGTGCAGACCAGCTGCAGGCCGGCATGCGCCAGCTCGAGCCGCGCGTACCGCCGAAGGTCGGCCCGCACCCGGAGCGAGACCAGGGCATAGGTGTAGAGCTGCTCCGCCAGCACGGCGGCGGCGCCCATGCGGAGCTCGAGGGCCCGTGCGGGATTGCCGACCGTGAACGACAGCGCCAGCGCCCCGGCGGCGAGGACGCCGAACACGATCGCGAGATAGCTGAGCGCCGCCGCGTCCGGGGACGGCTCGCCAGCGCGCTCGGCCTCGCTGCCGCGTCCCCGGGTGACCTCGAGCTCGAATCCGCGATAGATCCCCAGGGTCGCGAAGCCGGCGTACCCGGTGGCCAGGCGGATCAGCGCCCAGCCGCCGAATCCGGCCGGCCCCAGCTGCGCGGCCAGGAGCAATCCGCGCACGCCCAGGATGCCTTCGACGGCGGCCCGAGCCGCGCCGTATCCGGCGATGCGCCGGAGGGTGCGCGGCAACGGGTGGACTGCGCTCACACCAGCTGCCCTG
>JBBRGH010000761.1:0-1601 GCA_038240915.1 Gemmatimonadales bacterium
GCGGCGGTGAACCCGGCAGGGGGGGGCGACGGGGCGCCGTTCGGGGCCGACGACTGGGCTTGGGCCGCTGGCGTCGGAGCCTGCTGGATCGGGTGCCGGGCGCAGGCGCCGATGAGGAGCCCGAGGAGCGCGGGAAGGCCGAGGAGCGCTCGCGCGCCCCGGCGATCGCGGCCGCTCATCGGGTGCCGCCAGGGCGGGCGTTTCGGCGGGCGGTGTCGCCCGAGGCCACCCAAACCGGATTCACGTGGACGAAGTGATAGGGAGCGGCCTCGACCGTGATGTAGTGATCGTCGGGCTCGCGTGGGAGATCGGCGCCGAAATAGTGCCGCACCACGTTGCCCAGCACGTTGACGACGGTGACCGAATCACCGAAGGCGGCCTCGCCGCTATCGGGAAGATAGTATGCCCCGAAGGCGCCGAACCGCTCCCACGCGGCGGTGGCGCTGAGGCGGTCGGCCGAGGCCGCGGTGCGGAAGCCGTGCACCTGGGATCCGTGGTCGCCCTGGAGCAGGATGATCGGCTTCACTTTCGAGTCCCGCACCAGATGGGTCACCATGTCCAGCACCATGCCGTTGAGACAGGCCACCTGGCCGGTGTAGCCGCCCGCCCGGTCGCGGTTCCGGGCCGAGCGCGGCAGCAGCCGGCAGTCCTGGTCGTAGACGATCGGCCAGTGCGGGCTCAGCACATGGGCGAAGGCGAACACCGGCGCCTCCACCGACGGCAGCCGGGCCACGCCGCCCAGCGTCCGGCGGACGAAGTCGCCGTCGTAGGGCTCGTCCATGTGGAGGTAGTCGAGCGGCGTCTCCTCCCGTATCGCGCGGCGGAAGTCGGTGAGGGCGAGCGAGCGGTCGAGGTTGAACCTGCTCCACACCCGCACCGTCGAGTCGGCCGCCGGCAGGGCCCGGGTGGCGCCCCACCAGAGCGAGGGGAAGAACACCACCCGATAGCCCTGCGCCTTGAAGAAGCCGGCGATCCGGCTCTCGCCCAGCAGGTGGTTGGCGAGGGTCGGGTCGCTGTGCTCGCCGCGGGCGTCCCGCTCCACCGGGTACATGTGCGCCGCGTTGAGCAGCGACGGCAGCGACAGCATCGTCATGGTGTAGTTGCTCGACACCGACCTGGGTACGTAGAAGCCGAGTGCCCGGAGGCTGTCGAGGAACGGCCGGTTGTCGAAGCCGAGGCCGTCGCGGAGGACGTCGGCGTTGGCGTACTCGTCGAGTACGATCAGATAGACGTCGCGCGGCGGGGTGCGGGCCGGCCGGGTCACCCTGATCGGCCGGGCCAGCCGCCGGGCCACCGCGCTCCGGGCCACGGTCTCCCGCTCGCGCCGCTGGTCCAGGCCGATGCCGGCCGTGAACCTGAGCACCAACAGGGCGCCCGTGAGGGTGAGGAAGACCGACACCGTCCGGAGCGCGGCCGGCCGCGCGGCCAGCCAGCGGACCAGCGCCAAGCAGCCGGCGAGGCCGATCGCGACCAGCAGGACGTACTCCAGGTGATGCGGCAGGTTGGGCAGCGCCCGGGCGGCGGGATCGAAGCCGAACAGCCAGAGCACGACGACGAAGCTGAGCAGCGCGGGGAGGCCGGGAGCGCGGCCGCGGAGGAGC
>JBBRGH010000762.1:0-1601 GCA_038240915.1 Gemmatimonadales bacterium
TGGTGGCATGCGTCCAGGGCGCGCTGTCGGCGGCGCTCCCCGCTGTCGCGAGGGCATCGGCGAGGCCCCGGAGCTCGCGTGTCGGCGCGTCTGCGCGAAGCCCGAAGCGGCGCACCAGCCAGCGACGAACATTCGTGTCGACCACCCCCACCGGCTCACCGAGTGCGAGGCTGGCGATGGCTCGAGCCGTGTACGGGCCGATCCCCGGCAGCCGCTCCAGCGCGCCAACGCCCTGTGGCCAACCGTGGCTCGCGACCTCCGTCGCCGCGCGGTGCAGAGCGAGTGCGCGGCGGTTGTAGCCGAGGCCGGACCACGCGGCCAGGACCTCCGCATCGCTCGCGGCGGCCAGGGCGGTGGCCGTGGGAAATCGGCTCATGAAGACCGGGAAACGCTCGGCAACCCGCTTGTCCTGGGTCTGCTGGAGCATCACCTCGCTGACCAGGACGGCATACGGATCGGAGGTGCGACGCCACGGAAAGTCGCGGTGATCGGTCGCGTACCAGGAGAGCAGCGAGGAGCGAACGCGCGCCAACGCGGCGCCATCGGTCAGGTGGTCGGCCATCTTCGGGAGGGTACCGTACGGCGGGATGCGATACCGCCTCGTCTGTCTGGATGCCGGCTTCACGCTGCTCGCGCCCAAGAGCACCCTCGGCGAGGCGCTGCGTGGCGTGCTCGGCGAGCGGGGCCACGTCGTCACCGACGAGCAAGTGCACCAGGCCTGGGAGGTCGCCGACCGCTGGTTCTGGGACAACTACCAGCGGCCGGAGAACGACACCTGGGGCGACGACGCGAAGATCGACGCCGGGTGGCGCGAATACCACGCGCTCATGCTTCGCGAGCTGGGAGTCGACGATCCCGGCCACCAGCTGATCGACACGATCCTGGCCGCGCAGTACGCCCCAGAGTCATGGGAGCTCTACCCCGACGTGCTGCCGGCGGTCCGCAAGCTGCGGGAGCTGGGCCTGCGGCTCGGCGTCGTCTCGGACTGGGGCTCGAACCTGCTGCTGATCGTCGAGGGGCTCGGCCTGGGAGGGGAGCTGGACTTCGTGATCGCCTCGGGTGCCGTGGGTCTCTCCAAGCCGGACCCCGCCATGTTCCGCCTCGCCGCCACACGCGCAGGCGTCGCGCCGGGAGAGGGTTTGATGGTGGGAGACTCGTATCGGGCCGATATCCGAGGTGCCGAATCGGCCGGGATGGACGGCATCCTCATCCGCAGGCCCGAATGGGAGGAGAGGCGGGAGACGATCCCGCCCGGGGCCAGGGTTATCGCCTCGCTGGCGGAGCTGCCGGAGATCGTTCGCTCGAGCTAGCCGGGGGACTCGGCGATCGCTTCGTGCTCGGCGATCTCACCGCTCGGCCGCAGCTGCAGCACGATCCCGGCGGCGATGATCAGCGCCCCGCCGGCAACCTGCATGGCGGTCGGCAGCGTCCCGAACAGGATCGCCGCCAGGCCGACGCCGACGACCGGCTCGAGGGTCGACAGGATTGTCGCGCGCGGCGCGCCCAGCAGCCGAATGCCACCGATGAAGCAGACGGTGGCCAGTCCGGCGCCCACCACGCCGGCGACCATCACAGGCCACAGCGCGGCGATACTGGCCAGC
>JBBRGH010000763.1:0-1598 GCA_038240915.1 Gemmatimonadales bacterium
GGGATCGCTGCACGGATAAAGAAACCACCGCCCGTGAGCGGTGGTTTCTGTTCGGTGGCCTGGCACGCTAGCGTGGGGGTCCCTGGCGGACGCGGGGGCGCATCGATTCGAGCGAGTCTTGCCGGGCGCCGATCCGCTCTAGCCACCAGGATACCCCGGCCTCGGCGTAGGGGGTGACAATCTCCTGGGCGGCGGCCCGGTCATCGCCGGGTGTTCTGCCGATGTGGGTGATCTCGAACGGCCCCTCGGTCTGGCGGTGCTTCTGGATGTAGGCGCGCAGGTCGGTAATGTCCCCCGGCTTCAGGGTGCCCAGGTCGTCGCGGGCTTCGGCGGCGACGCCATCCCACGCGGCAGCGCGGCGGAACGGCTTTTTGTTCGGCCAGACCCCGGCCACCCAGATAGGAATGCGAGGCCGCTGCACCGGGCGGGGCAGGAATTGGGCATCCGTAACCTGGTAGTGCTCGCCGGAAAAGCTGAAAGGTTCCCCGCTCCACAGGCCGCTGATGATCGCCAGCGCCTCATCGAGCATCGCCCCGTGTGCGATCTTGTCGGGCGACTCGCCAAAGGCGCTGTAATCGCCGAACCAGTCGCCACCGATGCCCACGCCGAGCACCAGCCGCCCCCCGGACAGATGGTCCAGCGTGACGGCCTGGCGAGCGACGGTCCAGGGACGGCGGCGCGGCAGGGGCGTGATCAATGGCCCCAGCGTGATCCGCGAGGTCCGCGCCGCCATCGCCGCCAGCACGGTCCAGGTATCGGCCACCGGCTCCGGCTCGGGCACCTTCCAGAAGATATGATCCCACAGGAAGAACCCGTCCCAGCCTGAGTCTTCCGCCTCGTGGGCCAGATCGGCCAGGGCGCGGGGATCGCTGTAGGTGGCGAAATTCGGAGCATGGATCGCGTACTTCATCCGAGGGCCTTTCGTTGCCGGGGCACGAGACCGTCGTCCCGCACCCGTAGCAAAAACGCGGATGCCCCCGGTTGGGGCATCCACCAGACGGACCATCAACCGAGTGGGTCCCCTGCCCCGCTCAGGGTAAAGGGTTCCAGAGCAGCCCCAGCCCGATCGCCAGCGTAAAGACGAGCGCGCCAAAGGCCGCAAACGCGACACTGATTTCCATGATCTCGTGTTTGGTGATCAAATAGGTTGGGAGATTCTGGAACACTTTCAGCAGTTCGTTCGCGCTCGACGCCGAATAATAGGCGGCATCGGTCATCTTGGCGATCTGCTTCAGCGTCGCCTCATCAATACCCCGGCGGAACCCGCCGGGCGGCCCGCCACCCCCCTGCTGTCCTCTGCCAAAGAATCCCCCGCCGCCAAAATCGCTCGACCCCGCCGCGGTGCCAAACCCGATGGTATAGACGCGCACGCCCCGATCCACCGCTTGCTGCGCGGCGTCCAGCGGCGGCGGGCCGGTCGTGGCGACCCCGTCGGTGAGCAGGACAATGATCTCGGGCGCAAACGCGCCTTTCGGCACCGAGGCGGGCGGATCGCCTTTGGACTGGTCGGTGAAGCTCGGCGCAACGTTCGGGTCCAGCTCGGCAATCGCGTCGATCGAGGAGAGGATGCCGCTACCGATCGCCGTGCCGCGCGCCGT
>JBBRGH010000764.1:0-1597 GCA_038240915.1 Gemmatimonadales bacterium
ACGCCTCGCACGCCGCGATCGCCGCGGGAAGCTCAGTGGCCAATGGCTTCTCGCAGAACACGTGCTTGCCGGCCTCTGCGGCGTCGCTTGCGATCCGCCCGTGGTCCAGCGGCGGGGTGGCGACGATGACGACGTCGACCCTCGGTTCGGCCAGCAGCGCGTCGAGATCAGGGACGGCTCGGGCGCCCCGCGCGGCGGCGAGCACTGCCGCTCGGTCGGCCTCGACGTCGGTGACCGCCACCGGCACGACGTCCGCCAGGTCGGCGACGGCGGCCAGGCAGAAGGTTCCGAAGCGCCCGCAGCCGGCCAACCCCAGTCCGAGCGGGGGTGCCGCCTGGCTCCTCACGCCTGTGGGCCGGTCCGGCACAGGCGGGCGACGCCGATCCGCGAGTCGGCCATGCCGTAGTAGACCTGGTACCCCGGCGACGCGCTCTCGTCGAGCGGCTCGATCGCGGTCGGGAAAACGACGTTCGGCACGATCCCGGTCCGCTCCTCAGGAAGCTCGGGCTCGAGGAGCGGCTCGACTGAACGCGCCACGACGCGAGTTACATTGGCCGGGTCGAGGACGAACACGCCGGCGGAGTAGCGCAGGTGCGGCTGCAACCGGAAGCCAGGGGCCTGCTTGCCGGCAACGCCGTGGTAGAGAACCAGCCAGCCCTCGGCGACGCGGATCGGGGGCGTGCCGCCGCCGATCTTCACCGCCTCCCACTCGTGCTCGGGGAGCGCGATAAGCCGGTGATGCTGGAAGCGAGTCAGCGCCCGCATATCGGCCTCGACCGCGCTGGCGTCGACGAAGCTGACCCAGATCCCCGGTCGCGGGTCGCCGAGCCCGGCCGGCAGCGGCTCACCCTCGCCGGGCAGGACCCAGGAGAGGTCCCACATCGGCCGGTGAAGCATGGCGTAAGCGGACTTGCCGTCGGGATCGCTGACCGGCTCCGGGAATAGGAGCGCGTCCTTGTTGGGGTACAGGTTGAGGTCCGTGCCGAGGCCCGGCTGGTAGGCGAAGGAGATCGGACCCAGTCGCTCCCAGCGCTCGAGGTCCTCGGATACGGCCAGGCCGATACGCGGGCCCAGCGGTCCGAAGGCGGCATAGGTCATGATCCAGCGGCGGAGGCTCGGCAGGTACGTGATCCGCGGGTCTTCCACGCCGCCGCCTCCGTCGTGCAGCTCCCACGCCTCCTCCGGCTCGAGGACCACCCCCAGGCGCTCGACACCCACCGGGACGCGCGCTGCGTCGAAGACGACACGTGCTCGGCCGATCCGCGACACGTTCCCGTCGGCCACCAGGCGCGGGAACAGGAAGAGCTCGCCATCGCGCCGGGCGCTCGCCGGGTTGAGCACGCCCCAAGCCTCGCGTTCATCGTCGGGGTCGGCCGTCATCACGATCCCGAGCCGCTCCAGCCGGTAGGGTGGCACCGCTCCCTGGCCACCGCTTCCGCCGCGGGAAAGGGCGGGTGAGCTCACCCCTTGACCCCGGAGCCGAGATTCGACTCGATGAACTGGCGCTGGAAGACGAGGAAGATGGCTACGGCGGGGATGGCAAGCACCACGGCACCGGCCAGGATGGAACCGAACGGGTTGGCCGCGCGCGCGGCTA
>JBBRGH010000765.1:0-1593 GCA_038240915.1 Gemmatimonadales bacterium
CCAGGGCGAGCCCTCCGGCCAGACCGCGCGCGAGACGCACGCGATAACACGATCTCATGTCCCTACCCTCCCATCTTCTTGGCGAGTTCCGCGGCCAGCCAGGCCTTTTGCTGCGTCGTCAGGTCCGACACGTCCTGCCAGGGATCGTCACTGGACAGGGCATCCGTGCCCTCGTCTGTCGCGCCGCTGCCGAACACGGCCGTCCGCAACGAGGACTGCGCCAGGGCGCCAACCTGGGTGGTCGTACTGTCATCCCACGCAGCCCAGTCGCTCGCCTCCGATTCCGAGGACGCGACGAGCGCGATGCGCGGTGCCGCACGACGGGATACGAGAGCGACTGATACACCCGTCGTGGGGAAAGCGGCCGACGGCGCGAGCGTGGCCGGAGCGGACGCCACAGCGGGCGGAGCGGAAACCGGTGACACGACGGACGTCGGCGTCTGCAGGTGTGGCGTCCGCGCGGTCCACACGCCGGCCACGATGGCCAACGCCAAACCGCCCGCCAGCGCCGGACGCCAGACCGCGGGTCGCGCGAACCACTCGCGCACCTGCGACCACCAGGCGGGTGCGGCAGCCGCTTCGGCCGCCACGGCCGGGCGATCCTGTGGGGTGGCGCGGACCGCGGCGAGAATCGATGCGTGCAGATCCGCCGGGGCGGGCGGTACGGCAGCGCCGGCATCCAGGGACGCCAAGCGCACAGTCGTCGCCCAGGTTGCGGCGCGCGCCGCGCACGCCGCGCACTGGCGCAGGTGCCGCAAGTCGGCCGAATCGAGACCGGCATCGGCGTCCAGCACCGCGCTTATCAACGAGGCGTCATCGAGACAGACCGCGTCGCGCATCCTCTTCATGCTTCCTCCCCATCGGGCGCCGCAGCGCCCACCAGACCGGCCAAGTCGCCCAACGCCGTTCGAAGCTTGCGAATCGCGTGGAAGGCGCTGGCCTTGACGGCGCCTTCGCTACACCCGAGGCGTTCGGCCGTTTCCTTCACGGAGAGGTCCTCTTGAAATCGTAGGATGAAGGTCGACCGTTGGACGGGCGGCAGTCCGTCGATGGCCTGCGCGACTCGACGGCCCAGGGCAACACCTCCGCCCGCCCCGTCGACGGCCGGGGCCACCGGTTCGGCGACATCTTCGAGCGACGGCGCGCCGCGTAGTTTGTCCCGCTGAGCGCGATTGAGCGCCAGGTTGGTGATGATCCGGACGAGCCAGGTGCCGAATTGCGAGCGGCCTTCGAATCCCGGCAGCGCCTTCCAGGCGCGGACGAAACCGTCCTGCACCACGTCGCGAGCATCTTCCCGATCCCGCAGGATCCGATACGCCACCGCATGCGCCCTGTCGAGATGTCGCCGTACCAGTTCGCTGAAGGCGAGTTCATCGCCCGCCTGCGCCTGCACGACGAGGTCCGCGTCGCTGTCCGTCATGAAGGTCCCCGTCCGTCTGCGGGGTCTGACCCCCCGGCGGCGAGCGGGGTTGAACGCCTGTTCGCGTCCCGCCCTCCTGCGCGCGGATTCACGCCGACTGACGGACCGCCCAGGCCGCAACCATCACACGCTGCCGCCGGCCGCGAAGGGCGTGAAACAGGGACAGGCCCGGC
>JBBRGH010000766.1:0-1591 GCA_038240915.1 Gemmatimonadales bacterium
TGCTGTGGTTCCGGAAGGTGCGCACCAATCTGACGGCGCTGTTCGAGATCTCGATCATCATCAACATCGGTAAGAGGTTCGAGCGCTACGTAATCATCGTCTCGTCCCTCAGCAACGACTATATCCCCTGGGCCTGGGGCCAGATGAACCCCACCTGGGCCGACTGGGGCATCCTGGCCGGCTCCTTCGGCTGGTTTGGGATGTGGTTCCTGCTGTTCGCCAAGAGCTTCCCTATCGTGGCCATCCAGGAGATCAAGGAGATGCTCCCGATGCCGCGGAAGCGTGCCGGAGGGCATCACTGATGGCCGCCGCGATGCGGTCCCGGCGGGCGCCGGGCGTGCTGGCGTCGTTCATTCACGTAGACGCCGCGGTGGAGGCGATCCGCGCCCTCCGGGCCCGCGGCCACCGGAACCTGGTGGTCTACTCGGCCGCCCCCAACCACGAGGTCGAGGAGGCGCTCGACCACGGTGTGAGCCCGGTGCGGCTGTTCACCCTGATCGGCGGGCTCACCGGCTGCGCCGCCGGCTTCGGGATGACGATCTGGATGTCGCTCGACTGGCCCCTGCTGGTGGGAGGCAAGAGCATCGCCTCGATCCCGCCCTACGTCGTGATCGCCTTCGAGCTCACCATTCTGCTCGGCGCCCTTAGCACGGTGACGGCCGTCGCGCTGTTGAGCGTGCTGATGGGCAAGCGCGGCATCGCTTACGATCCGGCCTTCAGCGACGACCAGATCGGCGTGTTCGTTCCGGCGGGCACCGACCAGCTGGGCCCGGTCGAGCAGCTGCTCCGCTCGGCCGGCGCCGTAGAGGTGCGACGTGAAGCCGCGTGAGCCGCTCCGCTGGGTCGCGCTCCTGGCCCTGGCGCTGGGCGCCAGCAGCTGCGACGTCTGGTACAACCGGGTGCCCTCGCCCGACGATCTGTGGTACGTAATCCCGTGGTTCGATCACATGATCACCGCCAAGTACGTGCACCCCTACCAGACCGCGGCGGTGCCGCGCTACACCCCGCCCGGCATCGTGCCGGTCACCGGCGGCGAGGCCGACTGGTCGGCCGAGTGGACCACCGGCAAGGCCGGCGCGGCCGACTCGCTGGTGAATCCGTACGCCCAGGGCGACGCGCAGGGGCCGGGGGCCGCCCCGCCGGGCCCGGACGTGCCGGTCATCCCCCGCGACGTCGAGGCGGCGGGCGACACGCTGTACCTGACCTACTGCTCCGTCTGCCACGGCCCGGCGGGTGACGCCAAGGGCACGGTGTCCTCCCGGATCGGGGCGCCGTCGCTCCTGACCGGCCGGGCGCGCGGATACTCCGACGGCTACATCTACGGCATCATCCGCTATGGCCGCGGGGTCATGCCGCGCTACGGCGACAAGGTGTACCAGCCCAGCGACCGCTGGGCGATCGTGAACCACGTCCGGAAGCTGCAGGGCCAGGTGCCGCTCGGGCCCGAGCCCGCGGGCGCCGCGACCGGCATCCCGCCGGCGCCGAGCGCCACCGGATCGAGCGGAGAGAGACCCCGATGAGCGCCACCCTCAACGAGCGGCTGGTCCAGCGGGCGCTCGCCGGGACGTACGGGCTCTTCCTCGGGGTCGGC
>JBBRGH010000767.1:0-1589 GCA_038240915.1 Gemmatimonadales bacterium
CGGCCGCCCGGCGAGGCTTCGCTGGGACAAGCGGCGCTGGCGCTGTGAGGAGCCTCGGTGCACGACCAGGACCTGGACGGAGGAGTCGACCTCGTTCTCGGCGCGGTGCCTTCTGACCAACCGCGCCGGGGCCGAGTGCTGCCGCCAAGTCGGCCGCAACGCCCGCCCGGTCACCCAGATGGCCCACGAGCTCGGTGTCTGCTGGGACACGGTGATGGACGCCGTGCGCGAGCACGGAGAGCCCTTGGTGGATGACCCGGATCGGGTCGGCGTGGTGGCCCAGCTCGGGGTGGACGAGACCTCGTGGCTGTCGGCGACCAAGGACCACGCCACCCTCTACGCCACCGGGCTGGTCGATCTGCGCCGGCGCATCGTGATCGACGTGATCCGGGGAAACAGCGCTTCTGACCTGGGATCCTGGCTCGATCGTCAGCCCACCACCTGGCTCAGCGAGATCCGGGTGGTGGCGACGGACCTGGCCGAGTCCTACCGTGCGGGGCTCGAGGGCCGCCTCGACCACGCGATCCGCGTCGCCGATCCTTCCACGTCGTTCGCATCGCCAACCGCTGCCTGGATCAGGTGCGCCGACGCGTCCAGAACCGGACCCTCGGCCACCGGGGACGAAGACGCGATCCGCTCTACCGGATCCGCAAGCTGATGCTGACCGGCGCCGAGCGCCTCGAGGGCCCGGGCCTCGAGCGGATGCTCCTTGGCATCCGTGCCGGGGGACGAGGTGCTGGGGGCGTGGCTCGCCAAGGAGTCGGTGCGCGATGTCTACCTCGCCGAGCGGCCAGACGACGCCCAGCTGCTGCTCGACAAGGCGATCGAGGGCTGCGCCGCCGACGCGGTCGATAGGTCCGCTCGCTCGGACGCACCCTCTCTCGCTGGCGCACCGAGATCCTTGTTGTCGCCCACCACGCGACCGGAGCATCGAACGGGCCCACCGAGGGGCTCAACCTGCTGGTGAAGAAGGTCAAGCGGGCCGGCCACGGCTTCCGCTCCTTCGCCAACTACCGGCCGCGCATCCTCCTCCATACCGGAGGCGTGAACTGGCCCGCCCAGCGACCCCCGGCACCCTGCATCCGAACCCGCTCGCCACGCTGAAACCGGAAGGGCCGGTTATGGAGTTGGAGTTATGAGCTTTTCAGTAGCCTTTGAAGAGGGCTCATCTCTTGGGCCAGGGACAAGGTGCGCGGAGCGGCGCTCGCCGACAACGCGTAGCTCCCGCGCTCAACCAGCCTCCGGAGGATCCGCCGGGCCCGTTCCGGAGCCACCTCGCAGAGCTTGGCGGCAGGGCGTCGGAGATGTCGCGCCGCACGAGGGCGAAGGAGCCCACCGCGCCGGTGGCGAGGGCCGAGACGAGGTCGACCAGCCGCGGATGCACCCGCCCGAAGACCTGGGAGTTGGTGGCCGCCACCACGTCGACCGGCGCGGGCACCCCGAGCGCCCACCCGATCCCGATGACGAGCGCGCTGCCCGCGACGCGGAGCGCCGCGCACCGCCAGAGGTTCCGGACGTCGCCGGTGACGATGCTGAGGACCACCCCGAGGATCGGGACCATCAGCGGGGCCACGATCATGGCGCCGATG
>JBBRGH010000768.1:0-1587 GCA_038240915.1 Gemmatimonadales bacterium
GGCGCGAGGTCGGCTCCCTGCGGCTTGCCTCGTCGGCGGAGCGGATGGAAGAGCTGCGCCGGCAGGCCGGCTGGGCGAAGGCCTATGGACTGCCGATGGAGCTGGTCAGCGCCGATGAGGCACAGCGCCTCTTCCCGCTGATGCACACGGACGGAGTCCTGGGGGCGGCGTGGCTCCCCACTGACGGCTACCTCGACCCGAGCGGGCTGACCCTGGCGCTGGCCGCGGGCGCTCGCAGCCGTGGAGCGACGATCCTGCGGCGCACCCGGGTGACGGGGATCGGCGTGGCTGGTGGCCGCGTGACCGGGGTGACGACCGAGGACGGCCAGATCGCCGCCGAGGTCGTCGTCAACGCGGGGGGCATGTTCGCGCCCGAGATCGGTCGCATGGCGGGGATCACCGTCCCGATCATCCCCTTCGCCCACCAGTACCTCGTCACGGAGCCGATCGACGGGGTGAGCACCGACCTGCCGCAGCTGCGCGACCCCGACAACCTCGTCTACTTCCGGCCCGAGGTGCGTGGTCTGGTGATGGGCGGCTACGAGCGCGATCCCGCCCCCTGGTCGCTCGACGGCATCCCTGCCGACTTCAACGGAAAGCTGCTGGCGCCGGACTGGCCGCGCTTCGAGGAGATCAGCGCGGGGGCGGTGCGGCGGGTCCCCGCCATGCAGGAGGTGGGGATCACGCGGCTGATCAACGGCCCCGAGGGCTTCACGCCGGATAACGAGTTCATCCTGGGCGAGTCGGAGGTGCGCGGCTTCTTCGTGGCTGCGGGCTTCAGCGCCCATGGCATCGCGGGCGCCGGCGGGGTGGGGCGCCAGATGGCGCAGTGGATCGTCGACGGCGCGCCGGAGCTGGACCTCTGGAAGATGGACATCCGCCGCTTTGGCTCGCACTACCGCTCGCGCTCCTACACCCTGGCCCGTGCCACCGAGAACTACGCCACCTACTACGACATCCACTACCCCAACGAGGAACGGCAGTCGGCGCGGCCGCTGCGCCTCTCTCCGACCTACCGGCGGCTGAAGGAGCTCGGCTGCGCCTTCGGCGAGAAGTCGGGCTGGGAGCGACCAAACTGGTTCGAGTCGAACGCCGCAGCCGGCGACGAGGGGCTGCGCCCACGCGGCTGGGCCGGGCAGCACTGGTCGCCCGCCATCGGCGCCGAGGCGATGGCCACGCGCAACGCGGCGGCCCTCTTCGACGAGACCAGCTTCGCCAAGATCGAGATCAGCGGCGCCGGGGCGCTCCCGTTCCTGCAGCAGCTGTGCGACAACGAGATGGACCGCCCGGTCGGCAGGATCACGTACACCCAGATGCTCAACCGGCGCGGCGGGATCGAGTGCGACTTCACGGTGACCCGCCTTGCGGAGGATCGCTTCTTCATCGTCACCGGCACCGCCTTCGGCAACCACGACCTGGGCTGGATCCGCCGCCACGCGCCGGACGAGGGCAGTGTGACGGTCAGCGACGTCACCTCGTCGTGCGCCTGCATCGGCATCTGGGGACCCTTGGCTCGACAGATCGTTCAATCCACCACCACCGATGACCTCGGCAACGAGGCCTTTCCGTACCTGACGGCTGCCCAGA
>JBBRGH010000769.1:0-1586 GCA_038240915.1 Gemmatimonadales bacterium
AGCGCGATCAGCATTGGAGCGGGCAGCAGCTCGCCCCGGCGCGCACGTCACCGCAGCGGTGGCGGCCGGGCTGGTTCGCCATCGCCGCGGCGTTCGTCGCCCTGCTGGTGGTGGCCGGCGCGATCGGCGTGTTGTCGCAGCTACGCAACGAGAACTTCCGGAACGGTTCGGCCCCAGCCACCGGTGGCGCGGTCTCGGGCAGCGGCGGAGGTGCCGATGCTCGCGCTCAAGCCTCAGCCACGCGCGCCCCGGCCGCCGACGGTGCCGACGAACGGTCGTCCGCCCTTGCCAACTCGGAGGCTCCAGGAACCGTCTCGGGATACAACCTCGATTCGCGCGGGGCGCGTCAGGACCTCGCCAGCGTGGGCGGCAAGCCCATCCCGCCGCAGGACCTCTCCAAGATCATCCGCGACGGGACGATCACCCTCGTCGTCCCCAAGGACGGCTTCGGAGAGGCTTTCGACCAGGCGACCGGCATCGCCCAGTCCGCGGGCGGGTTCGTGCTGTCCAGCTCGATCAGCCAGGAGAACCAGGGCACGCTCACGATCCGCATCCCGTCGCGCAAGCTCGACGGCGCGATCGTGAAGCTCCGCGCCCTGGGCCGCCTGGCCGAGCTCACGCTCACCGGCAAGGACGTGACGGCGAGCTACATCGACCTGAAGGCCCGCCTGGGGGTCCTGCAGACGCAGCGCGAGCTGATCCTGAAGCTGTTGAAGGCCTCCACCACGGTGAACGGGCAGCTCAGCCTCTCGGCCAAGTTCTCCGACGTGCAGACGCAGATCGAGCAGATCCAGGGACAGCTGAACGTCCTGAATGACAAGGTGGACCTGGCGACGCTGAAGGTCACGCTGCGCGAGGAGGGCGTGGCCGCTCCCGCCGAGAGCGACGACATCCGCAACCCGAGCCTGGGCTCGGCGTGGGACCGTGCGGTGCAGGGGTTCCTGGGCGTGATCGCGGCCGTCGTCGTGGGCCTGGGCTACCTGCTGCCGGTCCTCGCCCTCGCCGGGCTGGTCCTGGGACTGCGTCTCCTGATCAAGCGTCGCCGAGCAACCAGCTGAGGGCCCATCGCCGCTCGGCCGAGAGCGACACCATGGCGGCCTCGTCTCCCTCGGCGCCGGTCAGCGCGCCGTGCCACGTGTCCGCCTCGCCCAGCGCGCGCAGCAGCTCGTCGTCGTCGCGCAGCCGGGAGATGGCCCGGAAGCGCTCCACCGAACCGGAGTCCACGATGGCCGCGTCCAGCGCTGACTGTTCGAACTCCGTGTCGTAGGGCGGCACGGACTCGAAGTGACCGAGCGCCCAGAGCAGCGTGCCCAGGGCCTCCTTCCGCCACACGGCGTCCACGATCGCCTCCGGCGGCCACAGGCCGGACTTGGCCTTCAGCAGTCGGGCCTCCGGCTCGGTGAGCGCGCGCGTCAGACCGTGCTCGGCCAGCCAGCCCTCGGTCTCGTCGCGCGCCCGCTCGGCCTGTGCGACCCGGCCCGGGTCGGCATCGGCGTCGTCGAGCACGTGCTCGATGTACCCGCGCCGCACGAACGCGTACAGGACGAGCGCCCGATCGGCGGCCTCGCGGGAGGTGGGTCGGCCGC
>JBBRGH010000770.1:0-1584 GCA_038240915.1 Gemmatimonadales bacterium
GGCCTCCTCCTGGGCGTGGTCCAGCCGCTGGAGCCGGGCAAAGACCTGGGTGATGACGACCGAGGTCAGCGCCGCCGCGTGGCCCAGCACCACCGGCCACCCCGGCACCAGCGGAAAGCCGCTCGACAGGCTGAGGCCGACGAAGCTGAAGAAGGTGAGCAGGGCGACGCCGGTGATGATCCCCGGCAGGATCAGCGGCAGCAGCACCAGGCGGCGGAAGGCGGTCTTGCCGGGGAAGCTGGACCGGTCGAGCACGAACGCCCCCGGCACCCCGACCAGGAGCGCGATCGCCACCGCCAGCAGCGCCAGCTTGAGGCTGGCGAGCGCGGCCTCCAGCATCCCGCGATCGTGCGCCAGCGCCCCGAACCATTTGAGCGTGCCGAGCCGGAGCGGCCAGGCGATGATCGGCGAGTCATGGAAGGCGTAGACGATCACCACCAGCAGCGGCAGGTAGATGAACGCGAAGACCAGTACCCCGGCCACCCAGAGCCCCGCCGTCAGGCGATCGGGCGACCGCCCCGAAACCGGCGCCACCACCGTCACGGCCGGACCGCCTGCGCGGCCGCCGGCCCGACCGCGGGGCCGCCGGTCCGGCCCGGCGTCTGCCCGCCGTAGTTCATCGCCGTCTCCACCCGGTTGGCGAGCCAGAGCAGGAACAGGGTCATCAGCAGCACCACCACCGAGACCGCCGCCCCGAGCGGCCAGTTGTAGGCCACCCCGAACAGGCTCCACACCAGGTTCGAGACCATCAGGGCGCTGTCGTTGCCGCCCAGCAGCTGGGGCGCCAGGAAGTCGCCCATGCTGAGCACGAAGGCGAAAGTGCAGCCGGCCATGACGCCCGGCAGGGAGAGCGGCAGCACGATCCGCCGGAAGGTCTGCCACCGGCTGGCGTAGAGATCCTGGCTCGCCTCCTTGAGCGCGGGCGGAATCGCCTCCAGCACCGCGTAGATCGGCATCAGGGTGAAGGGCGTGTAGATGTGGGTCAGCGCCAGGATCACCGCCCACCGGCTGTAGAGCAGGAAGGTGAGCGGCTCGTCGATCACCCCGGCCCACTGCAGCAGGCCGTTCAGGATGCCCGACTGGCCCAGGATGATCTTCCAGGCGTAGGCCCGGACCAGGTAGCTCACCCACAGCGGGATGATCACCGCCATGTACATCAGCTGCTTGTGCCGCCGCACCTTGAACGCCAGCAGGTAGGCCAGGGGGTAGGAGAGCAGCAGCGAGAAGAGCGTCACCCGGATCGCGATGCCGGCGGAAAACAGGATCGTGTTGGGATAGAGCGCGGTCCCGAACAGCCGCTGATAGTTCTCCAGCGTCAGCTCGTGGGTGATGGCCCCGCCCCGCAGGCGCCAGAACGAGTGCACCAGCAGCAGCACGTAGGGAATGAAGAGCAGGGTCGTGACGAAGCCGACCGGCACCGCGGCCGTGATCGCGGTCCGGAGCCGCGGCCGGGCCCGGATCCGATCGAGAACGCTGGGCCGCTCAGTCGCCGACACAGCGCCCCAGCTCGATCGGCCAGGAGAGCGTCACCGGCGCGCCCTCGGCGGCGGCGGTGCCGGACGGGACGTTGGCCACCAGCCGCTG
>JBBRGH010000771.1:0-1582 GCA_038240915.1 Gemmatimonadales bacterium
GGAGCAGTGAATGAGCAAGCGAGTGAGAAATTGGATCGCCGCGATCGCGGCGCTGGCGGCGCTGGCGCTCGGCGGAGCGGCGCTCGCTGGAGCGACGCAGGGCGGCAAGTCCGAGACGCCTTCCGCCCAAGAGCGGTCGGGCGAGAACCAGTCGGGTGAGAGCCAGTCGGCCGACGGCAACGAGGCCGGCGACCGAAACGAGGCCCCAGACCGCAACGAGAGCGACAAGGGCGAGTCCGACAAGGGCGAGTCCGGCGACCCAGAGTCAGATGCCGCGGGGCAGGCCGAGGGCGGCCAGTCCGGGAGCCAGAGCCAGCAATGACGTAGTGCCGGGGACGGGGGCTCCCGCGGGGCCGCCGTTCCCGTTTTTGATGGCGCTTCAGATGCGACGTCGCAGCCGAAGGCCGAGTGCCAGCAGGCCCAGAATCCCCGGGATGGCCACCGCAAGGGGCAGCACGCCGCCCGGATTCAGGGTCCTGTGCTCGGCGACCTGCACGCGAAAGAGCGGGCTGACAGTGGAGCCGGCTGACGGCGCCGAGCCGCCTCCGCCAGGGAAGGCGGCGACGTAGATGGCGAAGTGGCCGCCATTGACCGGGTCAACGGTCCAGCGGCTGCTGATGGATTGACCCGGGAGAAGGGAGCCCCTGTATTGGGTTCGGTTCGAGGACCAATCCTCGGGGTCGACATAGACCCCGGGTTCGAGGCTGGCGATGTTGAGGTGCTCGACCAGATTGGGGACCGCCCGCGCGCCCGTGTTCGTGATGCTCGTCCTGAAGCTGAAGCTGCGCCCCAGCCTCTGCGAGCCGTGGTCCTGGCTGATCGAGACCCGGAGACCCTGGCGTGAGGCCAAATGCGCCCCTGGCCCACCGGCGGCGCCGGTCGCGATTGGGATCACCCCGGCCAAACCGCAGAGGAGGGTCACCGCGAAGAGGATCCGCCACGCCGGCATCATCTCGACGCGCTCCCGCTGAGCGAGATCAGACGCGGGGCGACCCACAGCGCCAGCGCTGCGAAGAGCACTGCAGCGGCGAGCGGCGAAACCAGCCAGACGGAATCCTCCGTCCAGGTATGGCCGTCGATCACGATCCTGCCTATGTAGTGCTCTGCGGCCGATATCGGGTTGATTCGCAACAGCAGCTCGCCGAACCAGCCGCTCTGCGCTCCTGTCGGCAGCTGCGTTGGGGCGTACAGCGCCAGCAGCGTGAACAGGGCGATCGAGAGGCTGACCCGGTTGGAGCGGGCGAAGGTGCTGACCACCACCCCGAATCCCGCCAGGCCGACAGCGAGCAGCGCGCCCACCGCGATGCCGACCGCCAGCGCCTTGCCGACGACGCCGACACCGTGTCCCAAGAACCAGACGTAGGGCGCGGTCACGAGCATGGCGGCCAGCCAAAGCGAGATCGGGGCCAGCAGCTTCCCGAGCAATAGCTGGAACCGTGACAGCGGAGTGAGAAGCAGGCTCTCCAGTGTGCCGCGCTCGCGTTCGCCGCTGATCGAATCCGCGGCGGTGACGAGGACCATCAGGGCGCCGACCGCCACCGATGCCTGAAGCGCCAGGTTGGCCGCTTCCCGCTGTTCGAGG
>JBBRGH010000772.1:0-1576 GCA_038240915.1 Gemmatimonadales bacterium
CCACCCGTCCCGCGATGAGCGCTGCCGTACCGAACGACCGGCCCTGCGGACGGTCGGGGTCACTTTGGCCGCCTGCCACTACGCCGAGAGCACCCCTGCCGCCGAAATGGTCGCAGAAACTCGGTGAGTCCGGTCACCGCTTGGCCAGCGCCGAGCGAGCACCTTGTGATCGCAGGACCTAACCCTGATCACGAGGTTCTCATGACTGACAAAAAGGACCTGGCCACCGAAGGCGTGAAGGACCAGGTCAAGGGCACCGTCAAGGAAGCCGAGGGACGCGTCCGCAGCACCGTCGGCGGCGCGACGGGCAACACCAGCGAGCAGTTGAAGGGCAAGGGACAGGAGATCAAGGGCAAGATTCAGCAGGAGATCGGCAAGGCCAAGCAGCGGGCCGACCCGGAGCCCGGGGTGGACGGGGCCTGACCCAGGGCCGGGCGTTTCACTCGCTCGACCGGTGCATCATCCGGGGTCGTCGGCGCAGTCGCCGGCGACCCTGGCGGCGAGCGACATGATGGACTCGCCGAAGGTGCCTGCTCCACGCTCCGGATGGTGACATCGGTCGGCAGCCGAAGCCGCGAGGTCGGCGGCCGTAAAAGCAACGGCCATACCACCGAAACTGGTAATGTCAAAACTTTAGGCGGAAAAGCAGGAACAGACGGCCGGGAGGAACGGCGGCTATTGCCGGGCGCTGGGGACCACGCGATCCTTCCTCACGATGCCACCTGCACTGGTCGCTCCTCTTGCCGCACCTCAGCCGCTCAGCGTGAGCCAGGTCCGGACCGGGGCATGATCGCGCTGTGTCTCGCGCTCGCCTTGCAGCAGCCGGCGGATTCGATCACCCTGGCCGACGCCCTCGAGCAGGCGCGGCGGCAGCGCGGCACGGTGGCCAGCGCGGCGGCGGGTGTTGCCGGCGCCCGCGCGGCGGTCCGTACCGCGGGCACCATTCCCAATCCCACCATCGCCTACAGTCATAGCGACGCCACGCCCACCAACCATTTCGTGGTGGACCAGCCACTCGACTGGGTGTTTCGGCGGGGCTCCGATCGGGCGGCAGCTCGGGCCGGGGTCGCCCGCGCGCTCGCGGATTCGGCCGGGGCGATCACCGAACTCGCGCGTGAGGTTCGCGTCGCCTTCTATCGGGCCCGTGCGGCCCGGCTGGCGGAAGCCCTGGTGCGCGACCAGGCCTCACTCGCCGACTCGGTGGCCGCCATCGCGGCCGCGCGCCTCCGGGCAGGGGACGTCTCCCAGTTCGAGCAGGAGCAGGCCGCGCTCGAGGCGTTGCGCGGCCGGCAGACGGAGTCCGGCGCCCGCGAGGCGGCCCGGACCGCCGAAGCCGATCTCGCGCGGGCCCTGGGCTGGCATGGTTCTCCCCCGGCGGCGGCCGGGCCGCTCGACGTAGACCTTGACCGGGCCACCGCCGACTCGGTCGAGAGCGAGACGCTCCCGGCCGTCCGCGCCGCGATCGCCGATTCAGCCGCGGCCGCGGCTCGGGCCCGCAGCGCGGGGCTCGCCCGGATTCCGCTCCCGACTCTCCAATCGGGCGCCGAATGGGGCGACGACACCCAGCCGGGCGCGT
>JBBRGH010000773.1:0-1572 GCA_038240915.1 Gemmatimonadales bacterium
CCCGGCACGTTCGGCATGTACACGACCGGGGGCGGGTACGGCCGCCTCTATCAGCCCATCGGCTACTGGAACGCCCTCGGGGCGTTCACCGTCATCGGCATCATCCTCTCGCTCGGACTCGCCGCGCGGGGAAGGATGCTCGTGCGGATGCTCGCCGCCGCCGCGCTGATCCCGCTCGCACCGACGCTCTACCTCACCTTCAGCCGCGGCGCCCTGGTCGGACTGGCCGCCGGGCTGATCGCCCTGATCGTGCTCGATCGCCGCCGGGTGCACCTGGTCGTTGGGATCTGCGCGGGGTCGATCGGCGCGGTCGGCGCGCTCGTGGCCGTCCACTCCCATCCGGGCCTCACGACGTACTACCGTCATCTGCAGATTCAGGCCAAGGAGGGCGCCCAGACCGCCGCCCGGATGATCTCGCTCGTGCCGCTGGCGATGGGATCGGCCGCGCTCCTGGCGGGGCTCGAGGCCCGGTTCACGGTCTCGCGCATGGCCCGGCTCGCGGCCGGGGCGGGCATGGTGGCCGCCGCGTGCATTGCGGTCGCAATCGGCGTGAACACATTAGGAGATCCGGTGAGCGTCGTCCGAAGCGCGGTGAAGACGTTCGAGAAGCCCGCGCCGACCTTCCGCGGCGGAGACCTCAACCTGCGCCTGCTCAGCCTCTCGCCGAACGGGCGCGTGATCTTTTGGAAGACGGGCTGGCACCAGTTCACCGCCCACCCGGTGGTGGGGTCGGGCGGAGGCTCGTTCGCCCGCTACTGGAGGATCCACCGGCCGGTCAAGATTCAGAACCTCTACGCACACAGCCTGTATCTCGAGACCTTGGGGGAGCTCGGCGTGATCGGCCTGGCCATCCTGCTCGTCGCACTCCTACCGCCGCTGTGGGTGGGGCTGCACCGGCGCTTCCACCCGCTCTCGGCTCCGGTCATGGCGGCCTACATCGCGTTTCTTGTCCACACCGGCGGCGACTGGACGTGGCAGCTTCCGGCCGTCGGCCTGGCGGCGATCGCCTGCGGGGCCGCGGCGATAGGCCTGGTCTCAGACCCCGACGGTGTGCTCCTCTCGCGGCGTGCGCGGATGGCCGGGATCGTGCTGGCGGTGGGCGTCGGTGCCGTGGGCGTGTGGGGCGGCTGACGGATCGTCTGCGACCCCTTCCCTCCGCCCGCGTGACAGGTTACGATCTGGAGGCCTTGACGGACTCAGGCCCTTCCTCGGACACTGGAAGCATGCAGGTGGACAGTGTCACCCCCGAGCCCAGCCTCGTGCGCACGATGACGATCATCGGGCGCAAGACGCGCGGCTACACAATCAACGTCTATCGCGACGAGCGCGGAGTGCGCCTGGTGCGCCGCGGCCGCTACCGCCGCCTGACCGTCGGCACCGTGTCGGTCGAGTGGTACCCGGCCTGAGAGGCCCTCATCCCGGTACGCTGAACTCGTGGGAATCGATGAGCTGCTCGAGCGTGCGCGGTCCCGGCTGCAGCGTGTGACACCGGAGCAGGCGCATGCGGCCCTCGCCGGCGGAGCCGTGATCGTCGACACCCGTCCGCTGGAGCAGCGCCGCGGCCAGGGTGTG
>JBBRGH010000774.1:0-1571 GCA_038240915.1 Gemmatimonadales bacterium
GTTCCCGAGCTGCGGGAGCGCTTCCCGGGATTGCCGACGATGCCCGCCGCCGAGGCCGCCGAGGGATGGCGGCTGTTCGAGGGGGTCGCACAGATGCTCGGCACCATGGCGGCCGAACGGCCGGTGGCCATCGTGATCGACGATTTCCAGTGGTGCGACGAGGACAGCGCCAACCTTCTCCGCTTCCTCGCCCGCCGGCTGGAGCAGGCGCCGGTCCTCTGGCTCGGCCTGTTGACGCTGGGCGAGGTGGAGCGGGACGCGCCGGCCTCGCGGCTCTGCCGGGTGCTCCGGGCCAAGGCCCACGCCGACGTCATCACCCTCGGCGCGCTGAGCGAGGACGAGGTGTGGCAGCTGATCCGGGACCTGGGCCACGTCACCGGCCCCAACCGCGCCCGCCGCTTCGCCGCCCGGCTGTTCCGGATCACGGCGGGCAACCCGTTCTACGTGATCGAGCTGCTGAAGACGATGTTCGCCCAGGGACTTCTGGCGATGGACGCCCAGTCCGGGGAGTGGACCGTGGCCGCCGGCGAACTGGGCGCGGCGCGCGAGGTGCCCGTGAGCCAGACGGTGCAGGACGTGATCGCGGAGCGGGTGGACCGCCTGCCCGGCGAGCTGCGCGACGCGCTGATCACCATCGCGGTGAGCGGCTCGGGCTGCCGACCCGACGTGCTCTCGCACGTGCACGGCATCTCCCCCCTCCACGCGGCGGCAATCGGCGATGGCCTGGTGGACCGGCATCTGGTGGTGGAAAGCGGCGGGGCCTATCGCTGCATCCACCCGGTCATCGCCCACCTGGTGCGGGACGGGCTCACCGCTTCCCGCCGGCAGGAGGTCCACCGCTCGCTGGCGCTGGCGCTGGCCAGGGTGCTCCGGCCCGAGGAGGTGCCCGAGCGGGCCGGTGAGCTGGCCCGTCACGCCGAGCGGGGCGGCGAGCCGGAGCTGGCGTATCGCTATGCACTCGCGGCCACCGAGCACGCGTCCGCCCGCTACGCCCACACCGAGGCGCTGGGCTGGCTCGACCTGGCGGCCGCCTCGGCGCGGACACCGGAGCAGACGCAGGCGGTGGATCGGATGACGGCGGACGTGGTCGAGTCGGCCGGCTGGAGTGAGGCGCCGGCCGGCTCGGCCCCGCTGCCGGTCACCCGCGAAATCGTGAGCGAGGATCTCGACCTGCGCGTGCGCGGGTAACGGGAGCGACACCCTGGGCGGCTTTGGCCGCGGAAGGATGCCACATGGTCACGCGGCATGCGATTCGGATGGTGCAGCTGGGCTCGGCTGTCCTGCTGATGGGGGCGGCCTGCGACGGATTTCGCCTGCCGGGGCCGCCGGCCCAGGCGAACAGCACCGTCGTTGCGCCGCCGCCGCCGGCTCCCAAAGCCAATCGCGCGCCCAAGCGGACCGCCAAGGTGGACCCGGCGCTCGACGCCGAACGCTTCGGCGCGATCCGGCGCGGTCTGCGGCGCCTGGTGTCGGCAGAGGAGACGTACTACGCCGAGAACGGGGTCTATACTGAGGACCTGTCGCGGATGGGCTTCACGCCGGAGCGGGAAACCGAAATCCGCTTCCTCTGG
>JBBRGH010000775.1:0-1570 GCA_038240915.1 Gemmatimonadales bacterium
TCGATCGACATGTTGGCGATCGTCAGCCGCCCCTCCATCGACAGGCCGCGGGCGGCCGCGCCGGTGTACTCGATCACGTGGCCGGCGGCGCCGTCGGTGCCGATCAGGCCGATCGTGCCGAGGATCATGTCCTTGGCGGTGCAGCCTGGCCCGAGGGCGCCGGCGTAGTCAATCCGCATCGTCTTGGGCCGCCGCTGGGGCAGGGTCTGGGTCGCGAGCACGTGCTCGACCTCGGTCGTGCCGATGCCGAGAGCGAGCGCGCCGAAAGCCCCGTGCGTGGAGGTGTGGGAGTCGCCGCACACGATGGTCATCCCCGGCTGGGTCAGCCCGAGCTGGGGCCCGATCACATGCACGATGCCGTTGCGGCGGTGGCCCAGGGGGTACAGGCGCACGCCGAACTCCGCGCAATTGCGGTCGAGCGCCTCGAGTTGCGCCTGTGACAACTCGTCCGGGTCGCCCGGACCGGTGGCGACGTTGTGGTCGGCGGTCGCAACGGTGCGGTCGGGGCGGCGCACCCGCCGGCCGGCCGCGCGCAGCCCCTCGAACGCCTGCGGGCTGGTCACCTCGTGCACCAGGTGGAGATCGACGAAGAGCAGGTCTTCGCCGATCGCATGATCGTCCCAGACCTTCTGAAACAGGGTGCGCGGTGCCTCTGGCATGGTGGTCTGGCAGTGTATCCAGCGGCCGATCTGGATACACTCGCATGGTGCTCTGCACGGCTCCTGTCTAGTCCCGTTCGGGCATCCGCACGAGCCGGAACGCCTCCGACCACAGCCTGACCGGCACGAGCCGGGCCGTCTTCAGCGCGAGCAGCATCGGCAGTGGGAAGGCGACCTCGGCCTTGCCCTTCTCGAGGCCGCGGACGATCCGGCGGGCGGCGTCTGAGGGCTCGAGCATGAACGGCATCGGGAAGGTGTTCTTGGCCGTCAGGTCGGTGCGGACGAAGCCGGGACAGACCGTGTGGACCGAGATCCCGAGCGGACGCAGGTCGATCCGCAGCGACTCGAGCATGTTGATCTCGGCAGCCTTGGTCGCTCCGTAGGCCTCCGAGCGGGGCAGGCCGCGGTAGCCCGCCAGGCTGGCCATCCCCGCGATCGCGCCTGAGCGGCGCCGGCGCATGTCTGCGAGCACCGCCTCGACGCCATGCGCCAGGCCGATCACGTTCGTGTCGAAGTGGCGCCGGATGACCTCGGTGTCCCACGTCTCGACCATGAACTGGCCCCAGTAGGCCGCGTTCAGGATGGCGAGGTCGATGGCGCCGAACCGCTCCCGGATGCTCTCGGCCGCGTCGAGCATGCCGTCGCGGTCGGTCACATCGGCGGGGACAACCATCACCTCGCCGGGCGCGCTCATCGCCAGCTCTTTGAGCCGCTCCTCCCGGCGTGCGCTCGCCGCCACCCGGCAGCCGCGAGCAGCCAGCTCGTGCACGAGGGCCGCACCGATCCCGCTCGAGGCGCCGGTCACCCACACCCGGCTGCCGTCGCGGAGCTTCACGGGCGCGCCAGCCGCAGCTGGGCGTTTCCGAGCGCACCGGTCGCGAACCCGGCCTCGCAGTAGGCCAGGTAGAACT
>JBBRGH010000776.1:0-1567 GCA_038240915.1 Gemmatimonadales bacterium
GGCCCGGATGGCGTCACCGGCGAAGCGGTTGCCCCGCGTCTCGGCGCCAAGCGCCGCGGCCCCGCCCCAGCCGGCCAGGCTGAGCGGCAGGCGGTAGCCCAGCTCGGCCGTGCCGCCGATGCCGTGGGTGTAGGCGTCGTAGGCCGCGCCGGTGGGCGGCGCCGGGTCCACGGCCCGCGCCTCCAGCCACTGGAGCGAAGCGGAGGAGTACCGGCGACCCGTGGTCCGGGCGCCGACAAGGAGCGAGCGGTCCTGGGCCCGGGCACTGGGCGTCGGGTTGGTCGTGGTGCCGGGCAGGTCGCGGTCGGCGACGATGCCGCGGAGCACCAGCTCGACGGGCCCGGCGAGCGCCAGGGACGCGGCCCATTGCTCGCCGCCGGTGTTGCGGCGGACGCCCTCACCACCGCCGCGCACGTTGGGCACCGTGTAGGGAAAGTCGGCGGCCTGGCGCTCGCCCGACGCGCTGGCGGTGAGCGGTCCGGCCGAGCCACCGAGGCGGGCGCCGAGCGCGCCATGGCTGCCGGTCCAAGTGGAGCCTTCCGGTCGGACGTCGCGCCGGGTCTCGACCAGGAGCACGCCGCCGATGGCGCGGTTGCCGGCGCGGACCGTCTGCGCGCCGGGCAGGAGCGTGACCGAGGCGACTTCGCGGCTGGAGATCCGGCTCAGGTCGGCGCGGCCCGTGAGCGGGTCGTTGACGGGGAAGCCGTCCACCAGCACCAGTACCTCGTCGGGTCCGCTGCCGCGCACCTGCGGCGCGGCGGGTCCGTTGCCGCTGCGGCGCACCACCACACCTTCCCAGCCGTCGAGGGCGCGGGCCAGGTCCCCGCCGCGGCGCTCGAGGTCCTCGCCACCGATGGCGATGGCGCCGGGCGTGGCGGTGGCAATGACGCTGTCGAGCCGGATGGGCAGTGGCTGGAGCAGGACGTTGACGGCACGCTCGAGGCCGGGCAGTAGCTCGACCACCTCGCGCGCCGGGGCAAATCCGATCCGTCGGACCCGGAGCTCTACCCGGCCGGAGGGGACGTTGCCGAGCAGGAAGGCGCCGTCGTCGCCGGTAGTGCCGGCCAGCTCCCCCGCCCGCACCTCTGCGCCGGCGACGGGGCGCTGGGTGACGGCGTCGAGTACGCGGCCAAGCAGGCGGGCGGGGCCCTGGGCGGCGGCGGAATGCGGCAGGGCGAAGGCGAGCGTGAGCAGTGACGCGAGGAGCGACGCGGGCAGCCGCACGTGCAGCCGCGTCAACGGGCGAGCCGCGGAACCGTGGCGGCTCACGGGAGCCGCTCCCCGGGCCGGAGCGGCACCACCTGGGGCGAGCCATCGCACCAGGTGGTGACGGCCACCGGCCACTGGAACACGGCGCTCAGCGTGCCTTCCGTCAGGACCGCCTGCGGCGTCCCCTCGGCCACGAGACGGCCCTCGCTCAAGAGCAGGATCCGGTCGGCATAGCGAGCCGCCAGATTGAGCTCGTGGGTGATGATCAGGCCGGCGAGTCCCTCGTCCACCAACCGCCGGGGCAGCTCCAGCAGCTCCATCTCGTGGCGGACGTCGAGCGAGGCGGTCGGCTCGTCGA
>JBBRGH010000777.1:0-1567 GCA_038240915.1 Gemmatimonadales bacterium
GCGATGCCGTCGAGCACGTGCTGGCGGATGATCCGTGCCGAATCGGTGGGCGGCAGGGTGTCGTGCGGGTTGGGGCCGCCGCCCTGGTTCTCCACGAAGTAGCCCGGGGCGCCCAGCTTGCCGATGTCGTGATAGTAGCAGCCGACCCGAGCGAGCAGTCCGTTCGCGCCGATGATGTTGCAGGCCGACTCGCACAGGTTGGCCATTGCCAGGCTGTGGCCCCAGGTGCCCGGCGCCTCGAGCGCGAGGCGGCGGAGCAGCGGCCGGCCCAGGTCCGAGAGCTCCAACAGGGTCAGGTCGGTGGTGATCCGGGTGGCCGATTCCGCCAGCGGCATCACCAGCATCGCCAGGGCCGCGCTGGCGAGCGCCATCAGCGACCCGAGCAGCGCGCTCGCCACGATGGTGATCAGGGCCCAGCCCTGGAGCAGCCCCACGGTGATCGACGCGAGCACGCTCGCCGCCGCCACCACCGCCACCGTCAGGTAGAGATGCCGCCGGCGGCGGACCGCGCGGATGCCGATCGCGCCGGCGACGCCACCCACCAGACCGAAGAAGAGGAGGCCGCTGTCGCCCAGCGCCCACTGGCCGTCGAGCAGGACCGCCAGGGTGAGGGCCGCGAACACCCCGATCCGTCCGTTGTAGAGCAGCGTCACCAGGATGGCGGCGAACGGAATCGGCACCATCTCCGGCCGGATGGGGAGCAGCTGGGTGGTGCCCGCGGTGATGATGACAACCAGCGAGAAGAGCGCCCCGAAGAATGCCATCTCGCGGAGCTCGACGTACGTCTCCCGGCGGTAGAACACCATCAGCAGCCAGAACACGCTGAGGACGATGACGTTGTACAGCAGCGCCCCGACCACGCCTGGGGTCCAGAACCCGGTGGACCCGCGCTGGTCGAGCTCCTGCCGCAGAGCGACCAGCTTGGCCCGCGTCTCGTCGGTGACCACCTGCCCCGCGCCGACGATCTGCTCGCCCGCCCGGACCCCATAGCGCACCGGCTCCACGCTGGCGCGCAGCTGCTCCCGACGGGCGCTGGTGAGGGTGTAGTCGGGAACGATGGTCGGATGGTAGAACGCGCCCACGATCCGGCGGAGGGTCCGCTGGCCCACCGGATCCGCCATCACGATGCCGGCCGCCTCGGCCTGCTCCATGAGGTCGGCGAAGGTGAGGACCGAGTCGCGGGCCACCACCCGCTCCGACTCGTTCCGCCGCAGGCTGAGTTGCCGGCTGGGCTCACCCCGGACCACGCCGGCATCCGCCACACCCCGGGAGAGGATGTCGCCCAGGAAGTGGGTCACCAGCTCGCGCATCTCGCGGCGGTGTTGCGGGTCGACCAGATACCCGGTTTCGGCCGGGCCCAGGTGCGCCTGTGTCGAGGCTACCGCCTGCATCAGCGCCGGGCCCTGCGCGCTGGCGCGGTCGAGATCAGTGAAGAAGTCGCGCGCGGCCGCGAGCGACGAGTCGTATGCGGTGGGGCTGAAGCGGTAGACCGGCTGGGCCGTGAGCGCCCGCGATTCCCCCTCGCGGGCCATCTCCTCGGTGGACTTCCGCACCTGGTAGGGAAACG
>JBBRGH010000778.1:0-1563 GCA_038240915.1 Gemmatimonadales bacterium
GCCCGGTCGATGCGCCGGGACGGGCCCCTCGCTACCGCCGCCCGTTCGGTCGGCCGCCTGACCCGGGCGACACCTCGGGCCGACCGCGGGTCGCCAGACTGTCGATCGCCACGAGCAATGGGCCAGTGATCGCCACAACCAATGGGCCAGCCGAAGGCCCGGTGCGGCACGCGCGTTAGTGTAGCGTCAGAGGCTGTCCTTCCCGGCCGAGGAGCTCGGCGATGAGGATTGGCTCGTCGCATCCTGGACAGGTTCCGCCGAGGCCGAGCGCACGGCGGAAGCGGTTGCAGTCCGAGCAGCGGCGCTCGCCGAGGGAGCGCTCGCCACAGAGCGGGCATTCGTAGACCGTGTGGGCGACCCGTTCGCGCAGACGGCTGAGCTCGGCAGCCAGGGTGGTGAGGTCCGGGTCGGTCGTGCTGGGCTGGCGGAGCCGGTAGGCGCGCTGCTTACAGGCGGGGGAGCAGTAGCGGGCGCGACTGGACGCGAGCGATGCCCGGCAAACCGGGCAGTGCCGGCTGCCGGTCGGCACCGGCGCTGAACCGTCACGCGCACCGTCACGGACAGGGAATACGCCGAGATCGGCCGAGCGATCGAGCATCAGGACGGCACCTCCCGGTGCCTGGGTGCGAGCTTGGCGCGGTAGCTGGACCCCTCGACGACGACCTGGTGGGCGCCGTTGGCGAGGCGGTCCAGGGCGCTGTTGCCGAGCAGCGGGTCGTCCCAGAGCGCCAGCCACTCGTCCACGGCCCGGTTGGAGGTGAAGACGAAGCTCGACCGGCGGTGCCGCTCGATGATCAGCTCGTACAGGTCGGCGGACTGCTGCGCGTTGAGCCGGTGCAGGCCGAAGTCGTCGACCACGAGCAGCTCCGGTGCGAGGAAGCGACGGAAGGTCTTCTCGAGCGTGTGGTCGGCGCGCGCTTGGTGCAGCTCGCGCAGCAGCGCGTCGGCCCGCACGAACAGAACCGCGTGGCCAGCCCGGACCGCGGCCGCCCCGAGCGCTTGGGCCAAGAAGGTCTTCCCGACCCCGACCGGCCCGACGAACAGGACGTGCTCCTTGCGGGCCAGGAACTGCAAGGTGAACAGCGCCTGGAGCTGGCGGCGGTCGACCGTGACCGGCGCGGTCCAGTCGAAGCCGTCGAGCGTGGCGCGCTCCTCGAAGCCAGCCCCGTCCAAGCGGCGCTCCAGCGCCTGCTGGTCGCGGCGCTGGACCTCGTCGGCCAAGAGGAGCGTCAGGAAGGCGGCGTAGTCGAGCTGCTGCGCCCTGGCCAGCGCGAGCCGCTCGGGCAGCGTGGGCGCCAGCGCCCCCAGCTTGAGCCGCTTCATCAGCCGGAGCAGATCGGCGTCGAGGCCGCTCATCGCTCGGCCTCCGCGGTGTCGTCGGCGCGGTGGTCGAAGGCGCTGGCCGGGCGCGCGAACCGGCCAGCCGGCAGCGCGCGCACCCGATCGGCGATCGGTGGGGCCGGTAGTCCCTCCCGCTCCAGCGCCAGGACCAGGATGCGCTCGAGCCGGCGCACGTCGACCAGGTCGAACACCAACGCGCGGGCGCAGGCGGCCTCCAGGCGC
>JBBRGH010000779.1:0-1560 GCA_038240915.1 Gemmatimonadales bacterium
GCACGCTCACCGTGGTCGGCGACGGCCCGGAGCGGCCCCTGGTCGAGGCGGCCGCCGCGGCGCGGGGCGACATCGACTTCATCGGCCCGCTGGATCACGCCGGCACCCAGGCCCGGATGCGCGGAGCGGCCGTTCTCGTCGCCCCGTCGACCTGGCATGACGTGCTGCCGACGGTGATCATCGAAGCGATGGCCCACGGCACGCCGGCGTTGGGCACCGAGATGGGCGGCATCCCGTACATCGTGGGGGACGGGGGTTGGATCGTGCCCCCGACCGTGGACGACCTGGCGGCGGGGCTCGCCCGGGCGTTCACCGAGGCCGGGTCCAAGTCGGCGGCGGCCCGGGAGCGCTACCTGTCGACGTTCACGCCGTCGATCGTGCTGTCCGAGCTGATCGGCGCCTACGAGTCCGTCGTCTGACGTCGCGCTTGCTGGGCGGGTGCTGGGCGGTGTCCGGTGTTAAGGGCCGGGGAGTGTGGTGCGGGTCGGTGGGTGGTCCGGGACAACGTCCAAGGCGTTGGGCGGGTCGGTTGCGGTGGCGTCGTGGTCCCGATGCCTCTGGTCTCGACCGTACAAACCTCACAAATGACCCATCTGAGCCGCCTACTGTGAAGATCTTGGAAGAAATCGGTTCCGCAAAGGCCGCTTCGCTCCTAGATCTTTCGCGAAGCCTCACAGATCGCCTGCGGAGCCGGTCCTGCCTCCGAGATCACGGATCTTGGAGCCAAACGCCCACGACAGCGGCCCATGCGGGGTGCGTTGTCTGACCACGATCTCTTCGCGTTCGGGATTCGAGGGACGCCGGGACCGGGGCATCAGGGCGACGGACGTCTCACGGCCGCCGATCGAACCTCACGGGTGCGGGCGGAGGGATGCGAGCTCTGGCTCGTCGGGAAGCTCGACGAGGGGCGGCCGGGGACGGGAACGCACCGGTGGGATGGTGTCGCGGTCGGTGCGGAGCGTGCGGCAGACAACCCAGAGTTCGGCGCAGGCGACGAGCAGCCAGGCCGGTGAGCCGGCGCTCCCGGCGAGAAGGACGCTCACCAGGCTGCCCAGGCCGAGGACCGGAATCCAGAGCGGGAGGCCCGGCCCGGTGACGCGCCACACCACCTGGACGGCTCCGGCCAGGAGCGCGACCCCGGAGAGGAGCCCGACCGAGCCGCCGGTGCCGAAGCCGTGCGCGACCGGCCCCGAGCCGAACAGCGGCCCGAGCCAGCCGCTACGCGGCGCCGAGCCGGCGCCGGGTAGGACGAGCGCGCCGACACCGGCCTGCTCGCGGAGGGCGGGCCAGTCGGAGCGGACCGCTCCGGCCCACCCGGCCAGCGCCACGAGCCCACCGATCGCCGCCGCCGGTGCCGCGCCGGCCAGGATGGCCCGCCGCGAGCCGGCCGCCCGCCATGCGAGCCGGAGCGAGCCCCGTACGCCGATCTCCCGGCGCGCCGCCGACACCGCGTAGGCCGCCGCCGCCACCAGGGCCGACGCGTACCCGGTGGCCGAGCCGGCGATGGTCAGCAGCGCGGCCGCGACGCATAGGGCGGCGAGCCGCTGCCACCGGGCGAAC
>JBBRGH010000780.1:0-1558 GCA_038240915.1 Gemmatimonadales bacterium
TGCGCAGCCTTCGCCAGCGCCCCAGGGCGCGAAGGTGCTCGAGCCGGGACAGCGACCGGCCGCCGTAGCGGGCGAGCGCGTAGTCGGCCGCCAGGAGCGAGAGCTGCCGGTCGGCGACGCGCTGCGCGTGCGCCTGGGGCGACTCTGCCTCTCGCCGCATCAACGCTCCGGGGTCGAACAGCTCGACGGCTGCCAGGTAGGCGCTGACCGCATCGTGAGGGGGCGCCGTCGCCCTGCGTCGCTGGAGGGTGAAGCGCGGGAGCGCCAGGCGCAGTCGAGTCTCGGGGAGGCGAATGGATCGTTCATCGCCGGCGCCGCGCACCCTTCGGCGGACCCTTCGCCGCAGCCAGGTGCGGCCCACGATCACCGCCAGCAGCAGGACGAGGACCCAGAAGATCCCGACCGCCAGCAACCCTCCCTTGACCTGCTCGAAGTCGTAGGTCTCCGGAATCGCGAACCCCTGGCCGCCTCTCGGCGCTCCGGCGGGGGCCGGCAGCTGCAATCCCAGGCCGAGCAGGAGCTCGGTTAGGAGTCCGGCCACCCAGGCGACCGGGATGACGATGATCAGGAGGAGGTAGCCGAGTACGGTCCCGAAGGGCCCGAGCACGCCGCGCGCCACCGCATCGATAGGGAGCCCGAGCAGGAATGCGGCGGGCACGCCAAACGCCAGAACGATGGCCAGCACCCCCACCAAGAGACCCAGCCACGGTCGATTCTCCCGCCAATCGATGCCAGTCTCCTCACCGATCACCTCTAGCCGCGCCAGGCCGGCGGCCATGAACCCCGCCGACACGAAGGTGAGGCTGGCTACGAACGCCTGCTCGACGAAGACCGCACGCAGGGGCTCGGCCACAAGCTGGCCGGCGATCCAGGGGAGCGCGAGACCCGGGGTGCCCCACAGCACCAGGCGCGTGACCGCCCGGTCGTCGACCTCATGCCCGCGCCCGATGCCGCGCAGGAAGGCGACCGCGACCAGCCATCCGCCGGGATGAATGGCCAGCGCCTGGCTCAGGTTGCCAGCGCCGACCAGCTCACGTGCGGCTGGCGACAGGAGCCAACCGATCGCACCTGCTGCCACAGTGGCCGCGAAGAAGGTGAGCGGCCGCTCATCGGGGTCGAGCACGCCACGCCGAGCCAGCATTGCGGCAGCGGCCGCGGTGATCGTCAGCTCGAAGGTGCCGATCAGCGGTGTCTGCCCGCCCACGACGACCTGGACGGCGGCGTAAACGACCGCGATCCAGGCGCCCTCCGCGACGAGGGCAAGAACGGTCAGTAGCCCGTCAGCGCGCCAGGACCAAGGCATCGGCGCCTCTCCAATCTGGGCTCAGCTCGGCAACCCGCGCGCTCACCCCGAGCCCGCGAAGCCGGGCGCAATCGGCCTCGGCGGACGGCCCCAGCTCGACGTGCTCCGTCCGGAATCCACTCCGCTGCAGACGGCGGAGCCGCCCCACCTAGGGAGACGGATCGCGCGCGCCGAGCGTGATGACGGTAGCGCCAGGAGATAGACGCCGCGGCACGGCATCGAGCAGTACTTCGAATGCGGCTCCGATGATCGGTT
>JBBRGH010000781.1:0-1558 GCA_038240915.1 Gemmatimonadales bacterium
CCGCTGTCCGATCCCCTGGACGCGGACGCGATCGCCCGGGTCGCCCGGATGCCGGACGTTCAGGCTGTCACGCTCACCAGTCATGTTCCGGTGCTCGAGTCCGCGCCGGCCGCGAGCTTCGCGATCGAGGACGTTGGCGCCGGCCTCGGACCGGCGCCGAGCGCGACGATTCAGGCCGTGGGGGCCGACTACTTCGCGGTCGCGCGGATTCCACTCGTCGAGGGTCGGACCTTCGTCGAGGGTCGGACCTTCACGGCTGCGCCAGCGGTCGGCGCGGCAGCCGGTGCGCCGGACGGCGCGCCGATGGAAGTGGTGGTGAATCGGACGCTGGCCGCGCGCTTCTTCGGTGACGGTTCCGCGCTCGGCCGGCGAGTGGTGGTGAACCTCGACGGACGGCCGAGCGGATGGATGACGGTGGTGGGGGTCGCGGCGGACGTTCGCCGGACTGGGCCTGACCGCCGGTCCGTGGCGGAGATCTATCTGCCGCCGAGCGACGGTGGGATGCGCTCCGCCGCAATGCTGATCCGCGCGCCATCGGCGAGCGTCGGCACCCTCGCCGAGCTCGCTCGCCTCGGACCGGTCGTGCCGCTCGACCGCGCGGTGTCGAAACGGCTGGCGTCGTTCCGCCTGGCGGCGTGGCTGCTCCTCCTCTGTGCGCTGGTGATGAGCCTGGTCACGGCGATCGCCTGCTTCGCCGCGTCACCGGCGACACTCCTGCGGACGGCGCTCTGCGGCGCCGGGCTCGGCGGCTTCATCGTGGCGATCGGCTCGTTGGTATCGGCCCGGGTTCCCATGATTGCCGGGCCGGGACCGGGGCTGGCCTGTGCCGCCGCGGGCGCCGCCCTGCTCCTCACGCTGCCGGCCATCCTGTCCCAGCGAGCGGCGGTCGCTCGAGTCTCCCGACTCCGGGCGTCCTGACGACTGCAGCCGACAGGACTGTCGGATGCCTGCAGTGGCGCCTCACATTTTCGGCGGTCACCCCGGCGGCGTTGCCCTCGTCAGGCTCGCCCGCGGCTCGTAAGTCCTTGCGCCGACGTGCTTATCCTTCACCGGTGCGATCTGGCCCCGCAGCTCGGAGCGTGGAACGGCGATTGCCATGCCCCTGGGTGATCGCCATCCCCGTCCAAGCCCTGAGGAGCCTTGCATGCGCACCAACGCCTTCGCCGCCGCGCTCGCCGCGGCAGCCCTGCTCGCCGCCTGTTCCAAACCCGAACCTGCTGCCGGTGCGCCGACGCCCGAAGCGGTGGCCGTGGATTCCGCCAAGACCGTCGATTCGACGGCCGTGGACTCGGCCAAGATGACTGTGGACTCCACCGCGATGCCGCCGGTCATGACCGACAGCACGATGACCGCCGACAGCGCCAAGACCAACTGAAGGCTCGCGCGAGTTGACAACCATCCCGGCGGGCGCTAGCGTATCCGTATGATTATGCGTGCCGCCGAATTCCGGTCCCTTCGCGCAGTCCTGACGCCGCTCGCCGGCGCCATGGCCTGTTGTTGTATGCGGAGCATCCTACCCGACCGGACGACCTGACGGCTCGAAGTTCACGCACATTCC
>JBBRGH010000782.1:0-1555 GCA_038240915.1 Gemmatimonadales bacterium
CATGAAGGCGTCGATGATCCAGTCTTCCCGCCGGCGCATGAACTCGGCGGACCTAGTTCGGTCGGGCGCTACGTAAATGCCCGATCGGCCCCGAATCTCTACCACCCCTTCCCCTTCCAGATCGCGGCACGCGGCCAGCACGACCCGCGGATCCACCTGGAGTGACTGCGCGAGCTCGCGCACCGCCGGCAGCCTGGCGCCATGCTTCAGCGCACCCAGATGCAGCCCGGTGAATACCCGCTCCCGTAGCGCGTCCGCCACTTCCTTCCGTTTCGGTCCCATCGTCAGCCGCTCCCGTTCGCGCAGACCTCGCCGCCAGCCATAACACGCCCCGGCCCAATCATGTCATGGATCACTGACGGCAACCATGCAACAGATACCCCGATTCGTGCGCTGTGTTGCATTGCGTATGTATCAGCCGTTTCTAGGTTCACAGGCGAGTCCTGAGTTCCCGGTTATTCAAGTTCCTGGTGATTGAGAGGAAATATTCATGCGCCGCGCCCTGCTCCTCGGTTCGCTCGCCGGTACGCTTGCCGGGATCGGCCTCACGGCCTGCTCCGATACCACTCGTCCCAATGATGCTCAGCTCGCGACCGGCGGCAACACCGCGGGCCTGGGCCGGCCCAGCGCCACCGGCGCCGTCTACGTGCAGACCAACTCCGCCGGCGCGAACCACGTGGTGATCTACCCGCGCTCGGCGGACGGCCAGCTCCAGCACGGGCGGGTGGTGCGCACCGGCGGACGCGGAACCGGCCTGCCCCGACTCGGCTCCCAGGGATCGGTGATCCTGAGCGCCGACAACCACTGGCTCCTCGTCTGCAACGTCGGCAGCGATCAGATCTCGGTCTTCGCGGTGAACGACCACGGGCTCACGCTCACCGACCTCGCGGCGTCCGGCGGCAAGATGCCGCTCAGCCTCACCCTGCACGGCGACCTGCTCTATGTGCTGAACGCCGGCGGCAGCGTTCCGGGCGGCAGCGACAATATCACCGCCTTCCGGCTCAGCGGCACCGGCGAGCTCACTGCCGTGGCGGGTTCGACGCGCCCGTTGAGCGGTGCCGACACCAAGCCGGCGGAGGTCGCCTTCAGCCCGGACGGCGCCGCGCTGGTCGTGACCGAGAAGGCCACCAGCATGATCGACACCTACACCGTCGGAGCGGATGGCCTGGCGAGCGCGCCGTCGGCCCATGCGTCGAGCGGGGAGACACCGTTCGGCTTCGCCTTTCGCCAGACCGGCGAGTTTGTCGTCACTGAGGCCCATAACACGGCCGCCGGTCTGGCGTCGGCCTCATCCTACCGGCTCACTGGCGGATCGGGCCTCGCGGTGATCAGCGCGTCGGTGCCCAACACGCAGAGCGACGTCTGCTGGGCCGTGATCAGCGCCGACCAGCACTACGCCTACGTCACCAACAACGGGAGCGGCACGCTCTCGAGTTATCAAATCGGCGCCAACGGAAGTCTCACACTGCTGCACGCGGTGGCCGGCGTGACCGGCAGCACCGGCGGCTTCGGGCCGCGAGATCAGGATCTGAGTGACGACGGACAGTTTCTCTAC
>JBBRGH010000783.1:0-1553 GCA_038240915.1 Gemmatimonadales bacterium
GCCGCTACGAACAGCGGCACTGCGACCAGCTCGAGCACCCCGGCCGCGAAGCAGGGCCAGCCGCCGAACGGCGGCCGCCACGTCGGCGCCAACGGCAAGACCGAGCAGGCGCTCACCGGTGACACCGCCGCCAAGGTCAAGGCCGCCGCGCTCAAGAAGGTCCCCGGCGGGACCATCGAGCGTGTCGAGACCGACGTCGATCACGGCTCGCCGTACGAGGCGCACGTGACCAAGTCCGACGGCACGCAGCTCGAGGTGCTGGTGAACAAGGACTTCCACGTCACCGCCGTCAACACCATGCAGCACCCGTAGGACTCCGACGCGCCATCACGAGGGCCCGGCCATCGCGCCGGGCCCTTCGCGGTTTCCGACTCGGCATTCCCGGCTAGGGATGTACTTGCAGGCGCAATCGATGTTGGGAGACGTCATGGACTTCGGAAGAACCGCACTTCGCCTCGTCATCGGACCGCTGTTCGTCGGGCACGGCACCCAGAAGCTCTTCGGCTGGTTCGGCGGCCACGGGCTTGAGGGCACCGGCGCGTTCTTCGAGAAGGTCGGCCTGAAACCGGGCAAGCGCCAGGCGGCCGCCGCCGGTGGCGCGGAGGCCGTGGGCGGCGCGCTCATCACCCTCGGCGCGCTGACGCCGGTCGCCGCCGGCCTGCTCACCGGCACCATGATCACTGCCATCCGCAAGGTCCACCTTCGGAAGGGGCCGTGGGTCACCAACGGCGGCTACGAATACAACCTCACGCTGATCGCCGCGATGCTCGCGCTCACCGAGGCCGGCCCCGGCCGCCCGTCGGTCGACGAGGCCGTCTTCCCGCGACTCAAGGGCAACGGCTGGGCGCTCGCGCAGTTCGCCGCCTCCGCGGCCGGCGCGGCCCTGCTGACCTCCGAGCGCATGCAGGGCGAGGAGTCGCCGGCGGACGACGCCGAGGCGCAGCTCCCCACCGACGGCGGCGAAGAGCGGACCCCGCGCCAGCAGCGCTTCACGCGCGAGGGCGCCGAGGTCCCCAGCGCCAACTAGACGGAGTTCCAGCGGCGGGCCGGTGGTACGGCCCGCCGTACCCCCGGTCGGGAGGTGCCCGGATGGGCGGGCGTGTGGTGGGCGCAGATACTGGCTCCATGATGCGCCACCGACCGAACTCCCGCCAGCGCAACGCCCGCCGCCCGCCTGCGGCGGCCGGCCTCGAGGACTGCCCCGCCTGCGGGACGGACTTCGTCAATCCGATCGAGTGGTCGGCGATCGAGGATCACTCCTGGTGGATGCATCTGCGCTGCGGTCAGTGCGACCACATGCGTGAGGTCACCGTCTCCAACGTCGAGGCCGAGCGCTTCGACGAGGCGCTCGACTCGCGCGCCGATCCGATCGCGCGGGCCGTCCGCAAGCTCGACCTCGAGCGATGGCCGTCACGGTCGAGACGCTGATCATCGCGCTCCAGCGCGACCTCATCGGCCCCGCGGACTTCGCGCATTGATGTAGGGTCGGCCACATGCGGCTCGCCCGCATGACGGCCCTCATCCTGGTGGTCCTGACCGCCGCCGCAGCACAC
>JBBRGH010000784.1:0-1552 GCA_038240915.1 Gemmatimonadales bacterium
CGAACCCGGCCGTCGCCCAGCCAACATGCCGCCTCGCCAGCAGGCCGAGGCCGGCGGCGCCGGCCAGCGCGACGAGGCTGACCGCGACATTGAGCGCCAGCTTGTCGGACTCGCCGAAGAGCCCGACCACGATCTCCTTGGCACCGGCCGGCTGCAGCGCGATGACAACCTGGCCGATGGCCGTGACCAGGGATGGCGCGCCAGGTACCAGGCCAGCAAGCAGCTCGGAGAGGCCGATAGCCGCAGCACCGGCCACCACGCCGGCGATCGCGCCCGCACGACGACTGGTGCCTTGCTGGGAGCTGCTCACGCGGCGAGCCTACGCCGGCGGGATGACGGTCGTGTGTCTCGGTCGCCACGTACACTCGCGCCCATGCAGATCTGCCCCAATTGTGGGGAGGAGAATCCCGAGCGTTTCCGGCTCTGCGGCTTCTGTGGCGCTGCGCTGGCGCCGCAGCTTCCGCCGCAGGAGGAGCGGAAGACGGTGACGATCGTGTTCAGCGACCTCAAGGGCTCGACCAGCCTTGGCGAGAAGCTCGATCCCGAGTCGTTGCGTGAGGTCATGACCCGCTACTTCGACGCCATGACCGCGGTGCTGCGTCGCCACGGTGGCACCATCGAGAAGTTTATCGGCGACGCCGGCTACGTGACGTTTCCCCGGGAAGTTCGCTCAGGTAGCGGCTATCTCAAACCTTCGGCGGGAACCTCACTGAGCGTCGATCGTGGCCTTTGCCAGTCGCGTGTCGATCAGCGCATCAGCCACGCGGCCACTCGTGAGATCGCCGGTAACCGCGGCAACGAATGCGTCGCGCTCCAGCGTGAACGCCTCGACAGCATCAGTGGCAACCACCGAAGCCGTGCGCGGAATATCGCGGAGCAGCGCGATCTCGCCGCATGAATCGCCGGCCGCCAGGCGTCGGACGGGAGCGCCTTCGACCATCACCTCGGCGGAGCCGGAGGCCAGGATGTAGAAGCGATCGCCGGTCTCCCCGTGAACGATGAGCGGTTCGCCCCGCGCGAAATGTCTCGCCTGGAGATCGTCGGCGAGCTGTTCCAGGATGGTCAGGGGCAGGGGCCGGAAGATGGCCACACCTCGCAGCAGCTCGAGCTCCCGCGCCGGGATGACGACATTGGCGTCGATCCCCCACACGCGACGCCACGTGATGAATGCCACGGTCGGCAGGATGAGCCCGGTGACGACCAGGGCTCCTCGAATGCCCAGCTGGGTGACCAGTAGCGGGGCGATCAGCGAGCCAAGCCCGACGGTGAGCATGACCATTGTCTCGACGATGCCCAGCACGCGTCCGCGCACGGCGTTCGGCACGGTCCGCTGCAGCAGAGTGAAGCCCGAGATGTCGAGGATTGCATTCCCTCCACCCACCACGACCAGGCCAACCACCGCCGCCACCGGAATCGAGAGCAGTCCGATGATGGCGATCGGCAGACCCCAGAGCAGCAGGCCAAGCCCGAACGCCGGGGCGAGGCGCCCTTGGCCGATGTAGGCCGCGGCGGCCAGCGCTCCGACGAACCCGCCGGCGCCGATCGCCGCGTT
>JBBRGH010000785.1:0-1550 GCA_038240915.1 Gemmatimonadales bacterium
CACCTCCATCTGCCCCCGGAGCGGCGGCAGCGTGCCGCTGCAGCCGGCCAGCGCCATGGCGACCGCCGCCGCGCCCGCGGCCGCCCCTCCCGCCCCCCGGGTCATCGCCCCGTCCCAAACGCCCGGTCGAAGGTCCAGTCGAGCCGACGGCCCGCGGCGGCCTGCATCGCCCGCTCGAGCGCCCCGGGCGCCGCGCTCGTGTTCCGATTCTCCTCCACGTACCGGCGGAGCCCCGCGAAGAAGACCGAATCGCCCAGCTGCTGGTGCAGCCTCGCGAGCGCGTCCACTCCCCGGGTCGCCATCTCCACGTTCGGCCCGGCGGGACCGACGGCACCGGCCGCCTGACGCGACCAGAGCCCGGCTAGGTAGAGGGCCGCCGCCGCGGACGGCGGCTCGCCGTCCGCGGCCTGGCCCGCCTCGTCCACCGCGTTGCCCAGCCACTGCGCCGCCGTGGCCCGCGCCACCTCGCGCTCGGTGATCTCGCCGGCGTGCACTCGGCCGCCATCGTACAGCACCACGGACGCGCCCGGCCGCCCGGCCGGCGCCAGGGGCACCGCCACATGGGCCAGCGAGGGATAGGGCAGCGGCCCCAGCCGCGCGGTCAGGTAGTCCGCCATCTCGCCGGCGCGGCGGAAGGCGGCCGCGGCGGAATCCTCGGGTGGAGTCCAGAGGGTGACCGGAGCGCAGGCCTCGCGGCAGCCCGGCCGCGGCAGCGTCGTGACCGCGAACCGCCCCGCGGCCACCGCCAGCGACTGGAGCGGGATCGGCGCCGCCAGGGTGAAGTGCCAGGTGCTGCGGCCGTAGGCCAGGGTGTCCACTCGGGTGAGTGTGCCGTTGGCCACCACCCGCTGTCCGGTCGTGGCCTGGACGTGCCACGCGACAGTCACCCGGCCGTCGCCGGAGAGCGGCACCGGTAGCCAGAGTGAGGCTCGGCCGCCGGCGGTCTCCCCCGCCAGGGTGCGGGCGCCGGTGCGATCCGGCCCCAGCGCCAGCCCGCCTCGCGGGGTGCCGTGGTAGCGGACTCGGGTCGAGAGCGTGTCGCCCACGCCCTTCTCATGCGGCACCACCACCTCGCTGCCAGTCCGGCCGTACATGGTCCGCGAGATCCTGGTGTTGGGCCGGCCGTCCACCAGCACCCGCACCACCCGCAGCGTGGAGTCGAGCTTCATCCCGACCGGGATGGTGGACTCGAGCCGCCAGCCGGTCTGCACCTCGGCCACGACGTGGCCGCCGGTGTCGCTGCTCTCCAGGATGATGTCGTAGCTGATGGGGACGTGCGGCGGCGTGCTGTCGGCCTGCGCGGCCAGCGGCCCGGCACCGGTGAGCGCCCAGACGACGCCGGCCGTCGAGAGGACGCCGGCCGTCAAGAGGCCGCGCTGCCGGCGGATCACTTGCCCAGCCGGGCGCGCAGGAAGCCGAGGATCCGCTCCCAGGCCTTGGCGGGCGCCGGGCCGTCGGAACCCTCGCGGCCGGGCTTGAGGAAGCCGTGGCCGGTGCCCTGATAGACCTCGTGGACGAAGCTCTTGCCGGTCGACGCCATGCGGGCCACC
>JBBRGH010000786.1:0-1547 GCA_038240915.1 Gemmatimonadales bacterium
GCTCGAGGAACAGCATGTCGCCCTTCCCCAGCAGCGCCTCGGCACCGTTCTGATCGAGGATCGTGCGGCTATCCACCTTGGACGCCACCCGGAAGGCCACCCGGCTCGGGAAGTTGGCCTTGATGAGACCGGTGATGACGTTCACCGAGGGCCGCTGGGTGGCCAGGATGAGGTGGAGCCCGACGGCCCGCGCCTTCTGGGCCAGGCGCGCGAGCGGCGTCTCCACCTCCGACTGGACCGTCATCATCAGATCGGCCAGCTCGTCCACCACGATCACGATCAGCGGCAGTTTGCCCTCGGTGTACGCCTCGACCTCGGGCGGGGGCGGCGGCGTGTCGGGCGCGTCGGCGGCGATGTCGGTCAGCGTTAAGCGGCGGACGCCCCGGTGCGTGTGCGGCTTCCCGTCCAGCACCATCCGGTTGAAGTCGCTCATGTTACGGGCGCCGTTGGCCTCGAGCAGAGAGTACCTCCGCTCCATCTCGTTGACCGCCCACTTGAGCGCGCGGGCGGCGTCCTTGTTGTTGGTGACCACGGCGTGCCGGAGATGGGGAAGATCCTTGTACATCGACAGCTCGACCATCTTCGGATCGATCATCAGGAACCGCAGGTCTTCCTTGTGCTGGTAGTGATAGATGAGCGACGTGACGATCGCGTTGATTGCGACGGACTTTCCGGTCCCCGTCGCGCCCGCGATGAGCAGATGCGGCATCCTGGCGAGATCCGCGATCACCGGACGTCCCTCGAGGTCGAGGCCGAGCGCCACGGGCAGCAGGCGCTCCTCGGCCTGCCACTGCTCGTCCTCGACCAGCTCCCGCAGCACGACGATCCGCGCCTTGGGGTTCGGGACCTCCACGCCCACCATGTCGCGGCCCGGGATGCGGGCCACCCGAATCGAGCGCGCGCTCAGTTTGAGCGCGAGGTCGTCGGCGAGGTTGACCAGCCGGTTCATCTTGACGCCGGGGCGCAGGCGGACGCCGTACTGGGTCACCACCGGACCGGTGGTGCGGCCGGCCACGTCGCCCTCCACCTTGAATTCGGCGAGCGTCTCCTCGAGGCGCTCCTGCAGCGCGTCCAGCTCGCCCTCCCCGGCGTCGATGCCTTTGGTGCGCGGGGCCGCGAGCAGTTCGACCTCCCACACCGGCCCCAGCGCCTTCTCCCCGGGCGCCAGACGAGGCTCGGGTTTCTTGGCCGGCTTCGGCTTGAGCCGGGCCCCTGCCCTGGCGTCCTCTTTGGCGGCTTTGCCGGGCAACTCCTCGCGCGCCGGCGCGTCGGTCGGTGCTTCGATGACCCCCGGCTTCGCGGCGGTGGCTTTCCGCTTCGGTTCCGTTCTGACATCGGCCCGCTCGCCGACCGGGTCGAGCGGCATCTCGGGCTGGCGCTCGAGCCGTTGCAGCGGGTGCCAGGCGAAAGTCGCCAGCGTGAGGGCCGACAGTGCGAGAAAGCCGACCAGCCCCGCGCCCACCGGGCCGATGCTCTGCGGAATCTCCACGGCGAAGAAGCCCGGGATGGCGCCGACGAGCTTCCCCAGCAGGCGGCGGTTGTCCAGA
>JBBRGH010000787.1:0-1540 GCA_038240915.1 Gemmatimonadales bacterium
GGGATCTGCCGGCCAGACCTGGATCAGGTACTGCTCCACCGGCTCGTCGGGGGTCCCGTCGATGTCGGTGCCGCGGCCGCGCGCGCGCACGCGCCCGGAGCTCGCCGGCCAGGGTTGGCAGCGGCGGAAACGGCGGCTCGATCTCCGCCATCAGCGCCGCCGGCCGGAGTTGGCCGGTCGGCGCCGTGAAGCTCACCTCGACCACGTCGTCCCAAGGGGCGACATTCAGCGCCGGCGCTGCCCAGCGATCTCCACGGCCAAGCCGACCACCCCTGTGTGGATCCCGGCCCACAGCACCACTGCGTCCGGACACGCCAGGGCTAAGCCGTTAGCGGGCTCAGACCGTACGGCAGGAGGCCAGTCGCCGTCCACGAAGCGGAACTGGTGGTAGGCCACGGGCATGAGACCGTGCTGTCTTACACTCGGGGTGCCGACATCATCGTGGCTATCAGGTCGAGTCACGGCTGGATCGCCACCGTGAAGAAGTCGTCCGCCATGACTCGGTTGGCATTGTAGAACTTCCCCAAGTCGCTTCCGCCGCGGGAGTTCTGTTCTTTGTCGATCATGCAGACGCTGTATCCGGTCTGCCCGGTGCTATCCGTTGGCACGCCCTTGATGGAGCACCAAGACCTGGTTCTCGGTAACGTAGGACCACTGGTGTAGGCGCCTTGCTGGCCCGACGCGAACGGATACTCGTCGCAGGACTTCCCGGCCGGGGGGCCGATACTTCTTGCACGAGCTAGAGCGATTCCTTCTCTGCAGCTTTGGATTGACCAGACGCCTCAAGTAGGCGCCGCTGCCACGAGCGCCGGGGAGCCCCGACGCCTGAGCCGCGGCGATATGACGGGCCCCATTCAGTCGGGTCGATGCTCGGCTGGTGCGCCACGTCGAGATTGAGGGGCTGGAATATGCGTAGTCCACATAGTTGAAGAAGATTTGGCCCACCAGCTTGCCGGAGGGCAGCGCGAAGATATCCCCCCTATCGCTGAATACCCCGCACGACTCGAACCGGTCGGACCGGAAGTGCCCGTTTCCGCACCACAGCGGCGCCTTCTTGCCTGGGGTCACTCGGGCTCTGGCCAGCGAATCGGCGGCGTGCGGATCAAGCCGCGCCGGCCTCGTACAGACGGCCCGCCGCGCACCGCTCTTGGCCAGTTGTGCAAGCCTCGCCCGTAGTGCCGCGCAGCTTCCACCGGACCCAACCTGCCCCGTTACGGACGGGGACCCGCCGCCCGTCGGAGGCTGCACATGTCACCAGAACTACCGACATCGACCACGCACGGAGATGCAGGCGCATCATGTCCTCCCCGACGTCAGTGCGCACTATGGCGCTGCCCCGCACCTCTCTGTCAAGGGCCACCCTCCGGACGGCCGGACGAGCGAGATGTCACCGCGCCGGTACTCAGCCCGCCGGCCTCAGCCCATATGCGGATAGCGGTGGTCGGTCGGCGGGACGAACGTCTCCTTGATCGTCCGCGGTGACACCCACCGCAGCAGGTTGAGGATCGACCCCGCCTTGTCGTTGGTCCCCGAGGCCCGC
>JBBRGH010000788.1:0-1537 GCA_038240915.1 Gemmatimonadales bacterium
GGGATGTCCTCGCGCCGCTCCCGGAGCGGCGGGAGATAGATGTTGAGGACGTTGAGCCGGTAGTAGAGGTCGTCGCGGAACTCGCCCAGGGCCACGGCGTCGCGGATCGGACGGTTGGTGGCGGCGACCACGCGCACGTCCACCTTGATCGGCTGGACCCCGCCCACCCGGAAGAAGGTCCGGCTCTCGATCACCCGGAGCAGCTTGACCGGGGGGGACGCCGGGATCTCGCCGATCTCGTCGAGGAAGATGGTCCCCGTGTCCGCCAGCTCGAAGCGGCCGAGCCGGCGCTCGGCGGCCCCGGTGAAGGCGCCCTTCTCGTGGCCGAACAGCTCGCTCTCGAGCAGGGTCTCGGGCAGGGCCGCGCAGTTGACGGCGACGAACGGCCGGCCCCGCCGGGGGGAGAGATCGTGGATCCCCTTGGCGACCAGCTCCTTGCCGGTCCCGCTCTCGCCCTGGATCAGCACGGTGCTCGAGACCGGCGCCATCTGCTCGATCTTGACCAGCACCTCCTGGATCGCGGCACTCTCGCCGGCGATCCCGGTGCGCTCCTGCAGGTGCCGGCGCTCGATCAGCCGGCGGGCGGTGGCCACCGCGTCGTCCGGCGCCACCGGCTTCATCATGGTCTCGGTGACGCCCAGCCGGCCCACCCGCTCGGCCCGCTCCGAGTCGGTCGGCTCGAGCAGGGCCAGGGTCGAGATCTCGGCGTCGCGGGCGAGCGCCGCGAGCTGGACAGCGTGCGGCTCGTGCACCGCGCCGGTCAGGATCACCAGCTCGGGGCTCTCCCGGCGGACGGTGCGCGGGCCGTCGTCGAGCGAGGAGAACATGGCGGTCGAGAAGCCCGCGGCCTCGAAGGCGGCGTTGAGCGGAACCGCCGTCGAGAGATCGTCCATGGTGTTGAGAATGCGGGCGGGCATGGGCGGGAAGCTAATCGAAGGGCGCGAGGGTCGAGAGGCGGAAGCCTTTCCTCCCTCCTCGGCACGGAGGCAGCGGCGACCCGGCTCACCGGATCTTCCTGCAGGGATATTCGCCGGAGTTGTCCTTCCACCGGAGCCCGGTGACGACGCCGGACGTGTCTTTCTGGAAGGTGACGTCGGCGTAGAGATGGCGATAGAAGAAGTGCGTCGGGGAGAGGGCGTCAGCGCGACCAACTCGCTGCCGTTCCCGCTCAGGTACAACTCGCCGTCTCTCGCCTGCACTTCCAGGGTGAATCCCGGAAACACCTCGTAGGTCCCCTGCTTCGGCGCCAGCTCCGCCGCGGTCAGGTGCACCGGCTCGGGCCGGAGCGGCGGGACCGCGTAGCCTGCGTCGAAGAGCACCGCCGGGAGGTCATCCTCGAGCCGGGAGAGCAGTCCGCTCTCGACGTTCGCCGCATACGCGACGCAGATCTCCTCCCCCCGAAAGCACTTCACGAACGCGTTGAAGCCCGCGACCGAGCCGTCGTGCCCGACGACAGTGTGTGTTCCCTCGGCCTTGACCGATACGCCATAGCCGTGGCCCTCTCCATGGTCGGCGAACATCTCTCGCCACGATGCCG
>JBBRGH010000789.1:0-1534 GCA_038240915.1 Gemmatimonadales bacterium
TGCGCGGCCGCGCTGGCCGTCCTGGACGCGATCGAAACCGATGGTCTGGTGGCGCGGGCGGCGGCTCTCGGGCGGCGGATCGCGGCCGGTCTGCGCGCCGTCGAGGACCCGCTGATTGCCGGCGTCCGCGGCCGCGGCCTGCTGCTCGCCCTCGTGCTGGCCGAGCCGGTGGCGCCGGCGGTGGAGGCCGCGGCGCGCGAGGCCGGATTCCTGGTGAACGCGGTCGCGCCGGATGCCGTCCGGCTCGCCCCGCCGCTGGTGCTGTCCGAGCAGCAGGCGGACCGGTTCCTGGTCGCGGTGCCGGCGATCCTGCGGGCGGCTAAGACGGCGGTTACGGGGGCGCGGGTGGGCTCGCCGTGACCGGAGCTCCGACGGCGCTGACCACGGTGCCGCTGACCAAGGCGGCCAGACATGCCCGGATCGTCGGGTTGGTCGAGGGCTCCGCGGTGCGCTCCCAGGCAGAGCTGGCCCGCCTGCTGTCGGCCGAAGGCATCATCGTGACCCAGGCGACGCTGAGCCGTGATCTCGAGGAGCTCGGGGCGGTGAAGGTCCGGATTGGGACCGGGCCGCCGGCCTACGCCGTGCCGGCGGAGAACGAACCGCGCCGCCGACTGACCGGCACCGCCGAGGGTTCCGTCGCCGACGGCCGGCTGGCCCGACTTCTCGAGGAGATGCTGATCTCCGCCGAGACCAGTGGCAACCTGGTCGTCCTGCGGACTCCGCCGGGCGGGGCCCAACTGCTCGGCTCGGCCTTGGACCGGGCCGGCCTGCCGGCCGTGATGGGCACCGTGGCCGGTGACGACACGATTCTGTTGATCTGCCGAGCCGCCGGCGGTCTGGCCGGCGGCGATGCGGTTGCCAACCAGCTACTGCGGCTTGCCGAAGGGCGAGCCTGACCGAGCACCACCACCACATCAATGACACCCGATCCCATCAGGAGAATTCCGTGACAGAGCGCGTCGTCCTCGCCTATTCCGGCGGGCTGGACACGTCCGTGGCCATCGGCTGGATCGCCGCCGAAACGGACGCCGAAGTGGTCGCCGTGGCCGCCGACGTCGGCCAGGGCGGTGAGGACATGGATGTCATCCGCGAGCGGGCGCTGGGTTGCGGCGCGGTCGAGGCGGAGGTCCTCGACCTCAAGGACGAGTACGCCGAGGAGTACTGCCTGCCGGCCTTGCGCGCCAACGCGCTTTACCTCGACCGCTACCCGCTGGTCTCCGCGCTGTCCCGGCCGGTGATCGTCAAGCACATGGTGTCGGCAGCCCGGCGGCACGGCGCGACCATCCTCGCGCACGGCTGCACCGGCAAAGGCAATGACCAGGTTCGGTTCGAGGTCGGCTTCGGCGCGCTGGCCCCGGACTTGAAGGTGCTGGCTCCGGTCCGCGACTCCGACATGACCCGGGACAAGGCGATCGCTTTCGCCGCCGAACAGGGTCTGCCGATTGACGTGACCAAGAAGTCGCCATACTCGATCGACGCCAACGTGTGGGGCCGGGCCATCGAGACCGGCTTCCTGGAAGACATCTGGAACGGA
>JBBRGH010000790.1:0-1531 GCA_038240915.1 Gemmatimonadales bacterium
GCGTTCGGGGGGCCTTGGGGGTGCGCGCCGCCGACGGTCTCGTGGGGGCCGAGCAGTTGCTGGACGGGGTGGACGGCCAGGCGGCGGCGGCGCTCACCGGCAGCCTGGTCGGCCGGCTGGGCCGGACGGCCGAGAGCGCCGGGCTCCGTCCCCCCGCGTTCGTCCACCTCCGCGGCGAGGCGGGCAGCGTGCTCGCCGCTCCCGGGCCGGAGGACCTGGTGCTGGTGGCGGTGGTCGGGCCCGACGCCAACCTGGGCCTGGCGCGGCTGGAGATGATTGAGGCCGCGGGACGGCTGGCCTGATGCGGGCACTCGAGCCGTGGGTGGTGCCGCCGCTGGAGACGTTCCTCGCCGAGAGCGGGGCTCGACTGACGCTCCTGATGACCACGTCGGGGCAGGTCGTCGCGCAGCACGGATTCAGCCGCTCGCTCGACGTCATGACCGCGGCCGCGCTCGGCGCCGCCATCGTGGCCTCCACCGAGGAACTGGGCCGGCTGATGGGCGCCGCCCGGTTCGAGGCGCTGGTGCACGGCGGGCAGCACCAGAGCTGCATGCTCGCCGCCTTCGCGACGCCTCGAGGCCGCTGGATCGGCCTGGTGGTCTTCGGCCCCGAGACCTCGGTGGGGATCGTCCGGCTGTTCTTTGATCAGATGGTGCAGCAGCTGGCGGCCGTCGCGCCGCGGGAGCAGGCGCCGGCGCCCATGCTGGCGGAGAATTTCGAGACCGAGCTGGACGCCAGCCTCAAAGCGCTTTTCGGACGGTAACCGGCATGTCTCTCGTCAATTTCACGGCCCGCGAGATCACCTGCAAGCTCGTCTACTACGGACCGGGACGGTCCGGAAAGACGACGAACCTGCAGTACATCTACGGGCGGGTGCCGGAGAGCCGGCGCGGGCGGATGGTCTCGCTCGCGACCCAGACCGATCGCACCCTGTTCTTCGACTTCCTACCCCTCGAACTGGGCACCATCTCCGGCTTCACCACCAAGTTCCAGCTCTATACCGTACCGGGCCAGAGCTACTACAACGCCACCCGCAAGCTGGTGCTGCAGGGCGCCGATGGCGTCGTCTTCGTCGGCGACAGCCAGGCCCGCCGCTTCGACGACAATCTCGAGAGCCTGCAGAACCTGCAGGACAACCTGCTGGCGCAGGGCGTGGACATCCGGCAGCTGCCGGTCGTCTTCCAGTACAACAAGCAGGACCTGCCCCGCGACCTGATCCTCTCCCACGAGGAGATGGACGACGCGCTGAACTTCCGGGCGGTGCCGAGCTTCCCGGCCGACGCGCTGCATGGCAGCGGGGTGTTCGAGACGCTGCAGGGCATCTCGGAGCTGGTCCTCAAGCGGCTGGCCGTGGGGAGCCCGGTCGCGTGACCGTCACGCTCAACCCGCTCCACCGCTTCGAGGACGCCCTCGCCGAAGGGTGCCCGGCGCTCCTCCGCCTTCCGGCGAAGGATGGCCACCCGCGTCTCATAGTCGGGGGCGGCCATGTCGATGATGAGCCCGCCGGCGAACCGCCGGATGAGCCGCTCGT
>JBBRGH010000791.1:0-1530 GCA_038240915.1 Gemmatimonadales bacterium
CGCCGATCGCCTCGATCAGACCTCGAGTGAGCTGCGACACGCCAAGCAAGAGCTGCGCGCCGAGGACATGACCGGCGAGATCTTCCCGGACATGGGCGACACCGCCCAGCATCGCGCCATCCCCGACATCGACGTCGAGGACACGTGAGGCGCGCGTTGCTCCTGTGCGTGCTCGTTGCCGGCTGCAAGGACGAGCCGAGCACCGGCACGATCCCGACCGCGACGACCTCCGCAGCTCCACCGCCTTCGGTGTCCGTCACGGCCACCGCGTCCCACGCGGTCGTGATGCCGCTTCCCCCTCCACGCCCGACGGGTTGCACCTTCCTCGCCGTCGCGGGAGACGTGAAGGCGGGTCCCGAGAACACGCTCCCCAAGGTCCCCGAGCCCGCCAACGATCGGATGGTGACGTTCGGCGCCGACGCCAAGCTCACGGTGCGCGACCGGCTCACGGGGCGGGAGTCCACGTTCCTGGGCGCCGGCAGCGCCCGGATGTGCGTGGGCGGAGACACCGAGCACTGGCTCTTCGGTGGTACCTTCGCCAGCAGCGCCACCACGGGCGCCACGCCGGGCAGCGGCGACTGGCTGGTCGTGCCGGGCGCCATCGTGCGGATCAATGCGGCGACGGCTCGGGTCAAGGTCACCGGCGAGAAGACCGAGGTGGCCGTGATCAGCGGCTCGGCCGCCATTTATCCGATCGGAGCCACGCTCGGGGACGCGGGCGCGGCCGACGCCGAGGGGTGGTGGCACGTGCCCAGCGGGGCCACCTGGGCCTTCGCCGAGCCCCCGGCCAACAAAGCCGATCTGGTGGTCAAGTGTGACCGTCAGGCCTCTTTAGCCCGGGATCTGGGCGCCCAGATTGCCATGGCCGACGCGGGCACCAGCCTGGGCGATCTGGCCCCGAAGCACATTGCGGCGCGGGAACAGGCCCGCGCCATCTGCGCGATGGCCCGTTTTCATACCCGTGGCGACAAGGTGCTGAGCCCCCGGGCCGACGCTGCCGACGCAAGGTGGCGCGTCGTCGTGGCGCCTCCCTGAGCCTCTGCACCCCCACTCCGGTTGACACCATCTCCCCCGCACCGGTAGCTTCCACTCTGCACGATGAGGCTGCGAAATCCCGCCATCCGCGCCGCCCTGGCGGCCTGCGCCGCCCTCGCGACGGTTGCCCTCCCCGGCGCCGCCCGCGCCGATGAACCGGTCGCCGCGAGTGAGCCGCGCCTCCTCAGCGAGACAGCCGAGGTCACCAGCGTCGTCGACGCGTTTGACCGCGAAGATCCGTTCGATCTCCACATCACCGCGGGCTTCCAGCAAATCTGGAAACGCACCGACATCCACCGCGAGACCGAGCTGAACCAGCCGGGGCTGTCGACCGGCGGGTTCGTTCCGTCCACCGAGAACGTCGCCAAGTACGCGCAGGACCAGAGCCTCCTCAACCTGGGCGCCGATATCGGCATCTTCCGGGACCTCGCGCTGGTGTTCCGCCTCCCCATCATCCTGAGCGACACACGCGAGCTGACGGATCTCGACGGCTCG
>JBBRGH010000792.1:0-1530 GCA_038240915.1 Gemmatimonadales bacterium
AGTCCAGCGCGTCGATACTGCGCGCCGGCGATGGCTCCCCGCGTTGCCGGGCGCGCCATGCACGATCATGGCCTGGAAGGCGAGCAGGTCGCCGGGCTCGAGCGAGAAGGCGGCAATCGAATGCTTCACGCGCTCGGCCTCGATGTCGGGCAGCGCCGGCAGGCCGGTGCCCGCATACGCGCTGCCATCGGAGAAATGGGCCGGGTTATAGGCGGGCCAGCGATGGCTGCCGCGCACATATTCCACCGACACATCCTCGGGCACCGGATCGAGCGGCAGCCACAGCGAGCACACCTGTCGTCCGCTTACGGCCCAGTACGGCTGGTCCTGGTGCCACGGTGTGCGCGCCGCCGTGCCGGGCTCCTTGACGAGGAGCTGGTCGTAGAAAAAGTTGATCCGCTTCGAACCCATGAGCGTGCTGGCGATCTCGGCGGCGGGCGATTGGAGCGCGAAGCGGCGGAAGGAAGGCAGTCGCAGCGCCATCTCGAGGTCGCCGAAGAACCGGCCCACGCCGCCCACGCCGACCTCGCCGCGCTCGTAATCCTCGGCGTGAGGGCCGGGTCGGGCCATGGCCTCATCCACCGCCCCGGCGAGGAAGTCGAGCCACGCGGTGGGAAAGATGGCGCGCAGGCAGACCACGCCATCGCGCTCGTAGTCTTCGCGCTCGTGGTCCGTGACCGTGCGCAGCGGCCGGGTTGTGGCGGCGACTTCGATGTTATCCGCCGCCGAGCGACACGAGGAGGTACACGACCGCGGCGATGGTGAGGCCGGCGCCCGCGAGCGCCGAGAGCGGGAGTTTCTCGTCATGGAGCAGCGCCGCGCCGAACAGCGCGGTCAGGAGCGGGTATGACGCGACGATCGGCGCCACCACCCATACCGGGGCCATGCTGAGCGCGAAGTACATCAGCAGCACCGCGCTGCCATTGAGCACGCCGGTCACGGCGAACCATGCCCGGTCGCGGGGCGTGGGACGGGGCCGCACGCCCCCGCGCAGGCGGTTGGCGCCGATCACCACCATCGAGGACATGATGTAGCCGACCAGCCCGGCGGCAAAGGCGTTCGGCCAGATCAGCAGGCCGGCGCGCACCCCGGTCTGCACCAGGCCGCGGACCGCCGCGCCTGAAAGGGGCCAGAGCAGGGCCCACCCCACGAAGCCCGAGCGTACGGCGCCTTTCTTCCACGACAGCAGGGCCACGCCGGCCACTACGCCGAGCGCCGTCACGGTGGCTTGCGAAGGCACCTTCTCGCCCAGGAAAACGCTTGCGGCAAGCAGCGCGAACAGGGGCGCGATCCCCGATACGGCGCTGGTGACGGTCGGGCCCAGCAGCTCGTTGGAGCGGAAGGTAATGATCGTCACGAGCGAGGGAAAGAACACCCCGACCGCGGCGAAGACCAGCAGCGCGCGCAGGTCGAAGCCTGCGGTGTCCAGCGCGAACGGGGCGGCGGCGATGAACAGCACCATGGCGGTCGGAACGCTGAGCGCGGCGCCGGCGCGGGCGTCTATCGAGCGCAAGCCCACACGCGCAGTGA
>JBBRGH010000793.1:0-1522 GCA_038240915.1 Gemmatimonadales bacterium
GTCAGCCTATGGCGGTGCCTGCTGGGCGTCGAGAAGACCGTGATCGAGGCGGTGAAGTTCGACGAGGACGCTGAGGTGCTGGTGGCCTCGGTGCGACCTACCAAGCGGCAGCGTGGCCGGTGCGGGGTGTGTGGTCGCCGCAGCCCTGGCTATGACGCTGGGGCGGGTCGGCGGCGGTGGAGGGCCTTGGATCTGGGGATGGTGGCTGCGGTGCTCGAGGCCGACGCGCCGCGGGTGTCGTGTCCCCAGCACGGGGTGGTGGTCGCCTCGGTGCCGTGGGCGCGTCACGACGCGGGCCATACCTACGCCTTCGATGAGACGGTGGCGTGGTTGGCGACCCAGTCCAGCAAGTCCACGGTGACCGAGCTGATGCGGATCGCGTGGCGCACGGTGGGGTCGGTGATCACCCGGGTCTGGGCCGACATCGAGGCTCAACATGACCGGTTCGCTGGGCTACGCCGGATCGGGATCGATGAGATCAGCTACAAGAAGGGCCACAAGTACCTGATGGTCGTCGTCGACCACGACACCCGCCGGCTGGTGTGGGCAGCACCGGGGCGCACCAGTGCGACCGTGGGGGAGTTCTTCGATCTCCTCGGCCAGGAGCGCTGCGCCCAGATCACCCATGTCAGCGCCGATGGGGCCGACTTCATCGACGCGATCGTCGCGAAGCGGTGTCCGACCGCGGTGCGGGTAGCTGACCCGTTTCACGTTGTCCGCTGGGCTACCGACGCCCTCGACGAGGTCCGCAGGCAGGCCTGGAACGACGCCCGAGCGTTGGCCCGCTCTGAGCCGAAACGCGGCCGTGGACGTCCCCGGGCCGACGCGCCGCCGCGGCCGGGCAGCGAACTGGCCACCGGGTTGAAGGGGGCCCGCTACTCGCTGTGGAAGAACCCCGAGAACCTCACCGAACACCAGCAGATCAAGCTCGCCTGGATCGCGGCCACCGACCCCAGGCTCTACCGGGCCTACCTGCTCAAGGAGGGGCTGCGGCTGATCTTCACCATGCCCCACGACGCCGCAGTCGAGGCCTTCGAGCGGTGGATCAGCTGGGCCCGTCGCTGCCGGATCCCCGCGTTCGTGAGGCTCCAAAGGAGCATCGTCAAACACCGCGCCCGGATCCTCGCCGCGATCGAGCACAACCTGTCCAACGGCCTGATCGAGTCCACCAACACCAAGATCCGGCTCATCACCAGGATCGCGTTCGGCTTCAAGTCACCCGAAGCCCTGGTCGCCCTCGCCCTGCTCAGCCTCGGCGGCCACCGACCCGCCCTCCCAGGCAGGAAATGACCCACGGATATGTCAGGAGAGCCACGAAACGCGACACTAGCTGGTCGTGGAGTGCCTCGGCGGGGGTCTTCAACTTCACTGTCTTGCGGGGCCGGCTGTTGAGCGCAGCCGCCACGGACTGGAGGTCCTCGGCGCTCCATCGGGAGAGGTCGGCGCCCCTGGGGTAATGCCGGAGCGGCCCGTTCGTGTTCTCGTTCCTCCCGCGCTGCCAGCCGGCGACGTCAAGCCTGGC
>JBBRGH010000794.1:0-1516 GCA_038240915.1 Gemmatimonadales bacterium
GGCGGTTTCATCTGGACCAGGCTGCTCGGGCAGGGCCAGGCAGGCGGGTTCCTCGGCGCCCTCGTGATTGCAGTCCTTGGCTCGGTGCTGGTGCTCCTCATCCTGCGCTCCGTTCGGCACACTCCATAGCGCTGGCGACGGGGCCGCGGGCGTGGCTGAGGCAGGCGCCGGTTGACCGCCTCCGCCGGATCGCGGACGATACGGCCGCCCCGCGCCGCTTCGGCGCGCGGCCGGTGGTGGCCTTAGCTCAACCGGCAGAGCATCGGATTGTGGATCCGAAGGTTATGGGTTCGACCCCCATAGGCCACCCCACCCCGGCTCCCACTCTCCGGAGCATGGGGCCTGCTGCTGCATTACCCGGCGGTCGCCATCGGGATCGGCGCCGAGGTTGCCGCATCCGACTACCTCTCGATTTGTCGGCAGTTCTTCACGGGTCGCCCCGCCGCGTGCAGTTCTGCCAATCCATCAGCACGATCTGAGCGTGAGCCGCGCACCGGGGCGCGCCTCGCGCGCAGCGCTGGCCGGTGCATCGGCAATCCATCACCCGACACCCATACCGCGTGAAAATCCGCCGATCTATCGGCCTCGGGTGGCTGGTGAGAGCCGGCCGGTGATCGTCCAGACGTCACAAGAGTCATGGGGGCGACACAACCCCGTCATCCGGGCGACGCACGCGCTCGCCAGGGTGTGGGGGACGGCCGGAAACGCCGGCCTTGGAACCTGGAGGAACGAGATGCGACGAGCCCTTCTCACGCTCCCGCTCATCGCCGCGCTCAGCCTGATCATTGCCGCCCCTGTCGCCGCCCGATCGTTCGGGACGGTCTACGCCGAGGGCGACGCTTTCCGCACCTTCGGTACCCCAGCCCGCGTGGATCCGGGTACCGGCACCGACCCGATCATCGCCTTCAGTAATTTCGATCAGGGAGGCGTCGCAAAGTACGCCCCCGGGTCGGGCTCTCATGGCGGGCGGTGGCAAGTCTGGGTGGCGACCTGGGCGGACGTGGGCGACGCCTATCTGCTGACCGACTTCGACGATGTGATGGCATTGGTGGGAGCCGGCGAGATCACGCTGCAACGCATGCCCGCGGCGGACTTCCGCTGCCCGATCCTGCCCAACGCCTGACCATTCCCAACGCCTGAACTATTCGCGCAAGACCGGACCCGCCGGCATATTTGGCCGGCGGGGAGCCGGGCATCGGTGCGATCGATGGCCGGCGCTGAGCCAGCAGGACAATGAGACCCGCCAGTCACCCGCCGGTTCATCGGCAGTTCTTCGCGCGGTCGACCCGCCGCGTGGGGTTCTGCCGATCTATCAGCACGATCTGAGCGTGACGCGCACCGCACCGCGCGCCTGGTGCGCAACGCCGGCCGGTCCATCGGCCATCCGTCACCTGCCACACTCGCCGCGTGCAAATCGGCCGGCGCGGCTCGTATGGGCGGTTGCCGTCAATGGTCTGCTCCGTCACCTTCGAGCCGCCAGGGCCCTGCTGAGGCGGCCGTACGTGCTGGGCAGTCA
>JBBRGH010000795.1:0-1514 GCA_038240915.1 Gemmatimonadales bacterium
CCGTCCTCCGCCCGACCGGCCCGGACAGTCCGGCGAGGCGCATCGGGTCTTCCGCCCATAGCTCCCAGCGAGCGTCGCCCGAGAACACGCAGTGTGCGACCGGCACTGCCACACCCTTCACAGTCTGGAACAGCCGAGAACCGAGGCTAGCGTACGCATGTCGTGACAGCTCGCAGCCGGGCATCAGGCCGGACGGCTCTCGCCGCCGCGCGGGCTGCGGCAGTGGCCCGAATCCGGCTGGGTGAACTAAGGTCTTAGCTAACCAGGGGTGGTATGTCGGCCGAGGCTGTGCACTACAACATGCATGACGCTAAGACACATTTGTCGCGCACTATCGAGCGGGTGGAAAACGGCGAGGAGATCATTATCGACCGGGCCGGCGTCCCCGTCGCGCGGGTAATCCCACTGGTTCGCCGGGTCAACCGCACCGCCGGCAGACTTCGGGACCGGCGAATGACACTGCTGCTCGATACCCACGTCGCACTCTGGGCCATCACCGGTGACGCCACCCTCGGCGAGGACATCCTCGACCGGCTCCGCCACGACCCGGAGATCTTCCTGTCCCCGATCAGCTTGTGGAGATCACGATCAAGCAGACCGCCGGTGAGCTCGCCGGCCCACCGGACCTCGCCGAACGGATACGGGACATGGGCTTCCGGGAACTGCCGGTCACTCACGTCCACGCGCTCGCCGCCGGACGCCTCCCACCCGACCACCGCGACGCGTTCGACCGGATGCTGATCGCACAAGCCGTCACCGAGGGAATGACACTGGCCACCCGCGACACGTCGATCGCGCTCTACGACGTCAACATCCTCAAGATATGAGCACCACCCACGCTGCGCGCGTCGGTCCGCAGCATCTGTCACACGAACCCACACGCGCAGGTCAGGGCCGTTCTTGACCTGGCACGGGCTGAACGCATAGTGGTAAGTGCGCGAACCCCGGCGCGGCACGGCGAACTTCGGGCCGCGGCCGGCCTTCTCGGCGCTGGCCGGCCGCAGCAGGGCTACCGGTCGATGGTGAAGGCGTCCACGTGCACGCGGTGGGCTCGCGCCTCCTCCGGATAGTGGCGCTCGGACCCCGTCTGGAAAGTTCCGGCCGCCGGGTGTACTCCGGTCAGCTCGAACTGGAGGCACCAGCACGCACCTTCTCCCATGACGCCGGTCGGCCAGGACGACGGCGAGAGCGCCGCCGCGGATCGGCGTCATCAGCGGGGTGACGATCATCGCGCGGGTGACCGTGGCCGTGGCATCGGCGGCGGCGGCGATGATCGCCACGGGGACGAGCAGCACCCAGCAGCGGGCCGAGGCGCGCCCGGTCGAGGGAGCCAGGCCGGTGTTCGGAGCCGCGGCCCGTTCAGCGACGCCCGGGAGGACACCGATCTGAGCCGATGAGAAGTGTCGCGCGCATCCACATCGCGCCACGGATAGCTACGGTAAGCCGGAATGGGCAGGGCAGATGGAGGGGAGGCGGTCATGGCGGGCAAGAATGGTAGCCGCAGGGCCGACAGG
>JBBRGH010000796.1:0-1512 GCA_038240915.1 Gemmatimonadales bacterium
ACCCGCCCGGCGTCGCTCCCTCCGCGGGCGGGCACCGACGCGACCCAGCAGGAAGGGAGCCGGCTGGAGGCCCTCCTCCGCGAGTTGGGCCGGACGCTCGATCAGGCCTCAGGGCCAGCCGGGCGGCCGCCCGACCGGCGGCTTCCCTCGGCGGAGGACGTGGAGGAGCGCAGATCGCTGGAGGTGGCGCCGGAGGTGCAGAGCCTCGAGACCGACGCGCCGCGGCCGGGTCGAGCCATAGTGGATTTCGACGACGAGGCGGCGCAACTGATCGCGAAGCGGCTGGCGGCGGCCGAAGCCCATGCCGGGCCGCTCGGCAAGGCCGAGCACGCGGCGTTTGAGGCCCGGATCCGGCAGCAGCCGGCGGACAAGACGGCCACGCGCGCGTACACCGTGCAGCAGCTCCGCGACGCCATGGTGTGGCGGGAGATCCTCGGTCCGCCCGTCTCACTCCGGACCGAGGACGACCGACCGTAGCCTGCGCCTCAGCGACCCCCGAACTTCGTCGCGTACGCCTCCATCGAATCCACGATCGCCTGCCGGGCGGCCGCCGCGCCCTCGAACCCCCGTGTCTCCGTCCGCGTCCCTTCGAGATCCTTGTAGACCTGGAAGAAGTGCTCGATCTCCTTGAGGTAATGCGGAGGCACGTCGCCCAGGTCGTTGAGCCCGTCGGAGTAGGGGTCGCCGGTGGGGACAGCGAGCACCTTTTCGTCCGCGGCACCGCGGTCCACCAGGTGGAACAGGCCGATCGGACGGGCGTTCACCAGGCAGCCGGTGAAGACCGGAATGGTCATCAGCACCAGGATGTCGAGCGGGTCGCCGTCGTCGCCGAAGGTGCGGGGCAGGAACCCGTAGTCGCCGGGATAGTGCATGGCGCTGTAGAGGACGCGATCGAGCTTGAAGACGCCCAGCTCCTTGTCGAGCTCGTACTTGTTGCGCTCGTTGGTGGGGATCTCGATCACCGCGGTGACCTCCGCCGGCGGGTTGGGGCCGGTCGGGATGTCGTGCCAGGGATGGAAGCTGCGGGGGTGGACGTTGGGCACGGCGAGCGAAGCCTCGAGCGAGAGGGAAAGCCGGGCGGCGAGCGCCGCCCGGGGCAATATAAGGGGACCAGGACCGCGCGCCGCGAGCACGCTTGCGGTCATGCCCTGCCGCGGCGATGATACCGCAGGCCCGAGTGGCGGAATGGCAGACGCAGTGGACTCAAAATCCACCGGGGGCAACCCCGTGCGAGTTCGACTCTCGCCTCGGGCATGGCGCTGCAATGGCAAGGCGACGGGGCCGGGGGATCTGATTCCCCGGCCCGTCGCGTCTTCAGTCGGGCCCTTTGTCCTGGAGCGGACGTGCCGGATCCTCGTTCGAGCCACCCCGCACCGGCCGGTGCCGCCCCCGCCGATACCCCGCCGACCGCCGCCGCCGGCGCGGTGTTCGGGCTGGCCACCCTGGCCGGTCTCGCGGTGGCGGTGCTGGCGCTGTTCCTCTTCGGCTGGCTGGCCGACGAGATGCTCGAGG
>JBBRGH010000797.1:0-1512 GCA_038240915.1 Gemmatimonadales bacterium
CGCGGCGCTCTACCTCTGGGACCTCGGCGCCTCCGGCTGGGCCAACACGTTCTACTCCGCCGCGGTCCAGGCCGGGACGAAGAGCTGGGAGGCCTTCTTCTTCGGTTCCTCGGACGCGTCGAACTTCATCACGGTGGACAAGCCACCAGCCTCGTTGTGGGTGATGGAGCTCTCGGCCCGGATCTTCGGCGTCAACGCCTGGAGCATCCTGGTGCCGCAGGCGCTCGAGGGAGTGGCAGCGGTCGGCGTCCTCTACGCGATCGTCCGGCGCTGGTTCTCACCTGCCGCCGCGCTGATCGCAGGGGCGGTCCTGGCGCTGACGCCGGTGGCCACGCTGATGTTCCGCTTCAACAACCCAGACGCTCTGCTCGTACTCCTTCTCGTCGGCGCCGCGTATGCGATGACTCGAGCGATCGAGCGTGCAGGCACCCGCTGGCTGCTGCTCGCCGGTGCGCTGGTCGGCTTCGGGTTCATCACGAAGATGATGCAGGCCTTCCTCGTGGTCCCTGTCTTCGCGCTGGTCTACCTGATCGCCGCGCCGACGCCGCTCCGTCGCCGGATCTGGCAGCTGCTGCTCGCCGGCGTCGCGCTCGTCGTCGCGTCCGGCTGGTGGGTCGCCGTGGTCGAGCTCGTGCCCACGTCGGCCCGGCCGTACATCGGCGGGTCGCAGGACAACAGCGTCATCAGCCTGATCCTGGGCTACAACGGCTTCGGCCGGCTCACCGGAAACGAGACCGGCAGCGTCGGTGGCGGTGGAGCGGGTACGGGGATGTGGGGCGTGACCGGCCTGACCAGGCTGTTCGACGCCGACATGGGCGGCCAGATCGCCTGGCTCATCCCGGCGGCGCTGGTCTCGTTCGGTGCGCTGCTGTGGATGACGCGTCGCGCACCGCGGACCGACCGGCTCCGGGCCTCGGTGCTTCTGTGGGGCGGCTGGTTGCTGGTGACTGGCCTCACGTTCAGCTTCGCCGCCGGCATCATCCACCCGTACTACACGGTGGCGCTGGCGCCTGCGATCGCGGCCTTGGTCGGCATCGGCACCGCCACGCTGTGGCGAAGCCGGCATCTGCTTGTGTCGCGGGTCCTGCTCGCGGTGGGACTGGCGGTGACCTCCGTCTGGTCGTACCTGCTGCTGGACCGCAGCCCGGACTGGAACCCATGGCTGCGCTACGGAATCGTCGTGGTCGGGCTCGCCGTCGCCGGAGTCATGCTGGTCGGCCACATGCTCAGCCGCCGTCTTGCTCTCACCGCTGCGACCACCGGGCTGCTCGTGCTGCTGGCGGGTCCAGCCGCGTACTCCCTGGCGACCGCGGCGACACCGCACTCGGGCTCGATCCCCTCGGCAGGTCCGTCCGTGAGTGGCACCGGCTTCGGTGGCCCTGGTGGTGGCCCTGGTGGTGGCGGTGGCTTCGGCGGACCGCGCGGCGCCGCTGGCGGGACGCCGCCCGCCGGGGCGCCCACCCAGGGTGGCCCCCAGGGTGGCACCGCGGGCGGTCCTGGGGGTGCCACCGG
>JBBRGH010000798.1:0-1509 GCA_038240915.1 Gemmatimonadales bacterium
CACCCATCCCGGGGTGCCTAGCCGCGACTGTGTCATCTTCGTGGGCCGGGCTCACGGTGCGCCGACGACGCTCCGGGACGTGCGCTCGGGCCGCGAAGGCGTCCCCGTCTGCGACGTGGCTCCGAAGCCCCGCCCGTCGTCCGCGGCTGCGCCCACCCCGGCGACGCCGCCCGCCGCGCGGGCCCCAGCCGCGCCGGCCCCCGCCGCGGCCCAGGCGAGCGCGGACGACGACACCTCCAGCGCTCTCGATGCCGTCAACCCGTCGGTCCAGATGCGGGTGGACCTCCGCAATCTGGTCCGCTCGCAGGACACCTATTTCGGAACCCAAGGCATCTATTCCCGGCGGACCGAGCCGTTTGCCCTGCAGTACCTGTGGCACCGCGGAGTGAAGATCACCATCCTCACGGCCAACGATCAGTCCTGGTCGGCCCGGGCCACCCACGCCTCCCGGCCGGGCAAGAGCTGCGTCATCTGGATGGGCCCCGTTCCGCAGAAGCCTGCCACCGAGGGTCAGAAGCGGACGCCCGGCCAGCCGGCCATCCCGGTTTGCGACGACTAGGGGCGGGTCAGCGGCTCGCCGCCGCCCCGCCGTAGCGCACCGCCGTCATCTCGGCCAGGATCGCCAGTGCCGTCTCAGCGGGCTGGCGGCCGCCCAGCTCCAGCCCGATCGGCCCGTGCACCCGGGCGATGTCGCGCTCGCTGAATCCCTCGCTCCGCAGCCAGTCGCGCCGGCTCGCCTGCGTCTTGCGGGAGCCGATCGCGCCGATGTAGCGCGCCGGCGAGCGGAGCGCGAGCTGCAGGGCCGGCTCGTCGAACTTGGGATCGTGGGACAGGATGCAGACGTAGCACGAGGCGTCGAGCCCGATCTGCCCGAACGCCTCCTCCGGCCAGGCGAGGATGCGCTGGTCGGCGTCGGGAAAGCGCTCGGGCGTGAGAAACGCGGGACGGCCGTCGGCCACGAGGGTCCGGTAGCCGAGGGCCCGGGCCATCGGCACCAGCGCCACGGCGATGTGCACGCCGCCGAAGATCACCAGCCGCGGCTGACGGGGAAACACTTCCAGGAAGACGGTCGCGGGCCCGCCGGCCGCGTCCACCGTGGTGGTGGCGCCGGCTTCGCGACGGAGCGCGGCCAGTGCGGCGTCCCGCACCGCCTCGGCCGGCACGCCCGCGAGCTCGCCGGTCACCCGGCCGTCCTCGGCGATCGTCACGCTGCCGCCGGTGCCCGGCCCGTCGATCACCGTCGCCACCACCTCGCCGCCGGGGCCGCGGGCTGCGGCCAGCACTTCCGGCCTGACCCGCGGCTCGACGAAGACCTTGATCGTTCCCCCGCAGGCGAGCCCGACCTCCCAGGCTCGCTCGTGGGTCACGCCGAAGGTGACCAGCTTGGGGGTGCCTCGGCCGATGGCCTCGCCGATCTCGGTGGCCGGGGCGCCTGCGACGCAGCCGCCGGAAACCGAGCCGGCCCTGGTCCCGGCGGCGGTGGCGAGCATCGAAGATCCCTCGGGCCGC
>JBBRGH010000799.1:0-1509 GCA_038240915.1 Gemmatimonadales bacterium
TCTCCATTGCCGGCCCGGCCACCTGCCCATCCTCCCACCAGAACACCCCCCAGATGGCCGTCTCCGCGACCTGGGCGCCCGCCGTAAGCAGCAGCCCGTCGTCGGCGCCGGAGGCCTTCGCGTCGGCCAACGCCCGGTCGAATCGCTCCCGGTCCACCAGCTTATGAGGATACGCGCGGTGGACCACCTTGGAGGTGACGAGCCGCACCGGCGCCATGCTCCCGATCGGCCGCTCGCCGGCGACGAGGCCGCGGCGACTCACCAGCAGCCGATGCACGCGGTCGGCACCGCCCTCGGGAGTGATCATTTCCGTCGGAATCGGCACGCCGAGAGCGCGACAACTCGTGGCCAGCCGGCGGACGTGGAGGTGCCAGAGGGGCGCCGCGCCATTCCGGATGCGAACGGTCTCGATCAGGGTGTCCATGGTGCGCCTTCCGCGTAGCCGCCTGCCGCTCGATTGGGAGTACTGAACGCCGTGCCAGCCCTCCGTGCTCTCCGTGTCTCCGTGGTGACCATCGTCCGCATCAGCCCACCCGATCCCCGGCCGACGGGACCGCCAGCGGGGCCTCGATCGGCGGCACGAACTCGCGCTGCGCTCGCGCTCCGAGCCAGCCCTTGAGCGTCGTGGCGCCGAGGATGATCGCGCCGCCCAGCAGGGCCCAGACCCCGGGCCGCTCGCCTTGAAAGACCCAGGCCCACACCGGATTCAGGGTCGGTTCGATCAGCAAGATCAGCGAGGCTTCGAGCGCCGGGATGTGACGCAGCGCCGATGTAACCAGGATGTACGCCACGGCGATCTGGAACACGCCGAGATAGATCACCACCGCCCAGTCCACCGCGCCGTGGGTGCCGAGCGGGAGCGCCATCGGCAGCGCGACGAGAAACGCGGTCAGGTTGCCGCTCACCACCGCGGCTACCGGCGATCCCCGCGAGCCGTCGCCTGCACCCAGCCAGCGCAGCCCGCACACCGTCACCGCCCAGAAGAAACCGCTGATCGTCGCCAGCAGGTTCCCCCGCACGGGGTCGGGCGCCGTCGCCATCGGCGCCTCGCTGCTCACGAAAAACAGCCCCAGGCCCAGCGCCACCGCCGCCATGAAGCCGAGATCCTGGCGACGGATCGGCTCCTTCAACAGCCATGGGCTCAGGACCAGAAGGTAGAGCGGCGCCGTACTCTGGAGGAAGATCGTGTTGGCCGCGGTGGTGAGCCGGTTGGCCAGCACGAACAGTGTGAGGCAGGCGGCGTAGGCGAATCCGACGAGCACGGCCCGCGCGGTCCAGCCCCGGCGCGCATTCCGCGTGAGCAGCAGGATGGCGAGCGCCGCGATGCCGCTTCGCAGGCCCGCCGTCTGCCAGCCGGTGAAATCGGCGGCCTTGATCGCCGCGCCACCGGTCGAGAAGAGGGCGGCGGCGACCGAGAGCTGAATCCTCGCGCGGGGTCGGGCAGGCATGGCGCGAAGATAACCGGACGCCGATCTTGGAGGTAAGACCATATTCCCCCCACCCCAGGAG
>JBBRGH010000800.1:0-1508 GCA_038240915.1 Gemmatimonadales bacterium
GGCGCGCAGTCCGGGCTTCTCGGCGATGAGGAAATTGCCGAAGCCGCAAGCGCGATTCTCCCGGGGAACCTCGCCGCACTGATTGTCTACGAGAACATCTGGGCGGCACCCTTCGTGGCCGCCGTTCGGGACGGCGGGGGCGAGCTTGTCGGGAGCACGCGGATCCCTGCCCCGGACGTTATGGCAGCGCTCGAGGCCCTCGACGCCCAGCCGCCCGTGGCCTGACACACAACCCGCAATTGCGAGAGGAGAAAGATTATGGGACTGCATAGGGGTATGGCGCGGACGGCGGTCGTCGCCGGGACGGCATCAGCGGTCAGCGGCCGCGTCCAGCGGCGGCAGGCTTCGAAGTTCGCCGAAAAGGACGCCGCGACCGCGGCGAAGCAGCAGGAGGCCTACAACCAGCAGATGAGCCAGCAGGAAGCCGCCTCCCAGCAACCCGTCTACCAGCAGCCGGCTCCACCCCCGCCCGCCGCCGGCGGAATCTCCAACGATGCCATCCAGCAGCTCAAAGAGCTCGGGGCGCTCAAAGAGCAAGGGATTCTCACCGAGCAGGAGTTCGCGGCGCAGAAGGCCAAGATCCTCGGCGGCTAGCGCCGCCAGGGCATTTTGCTCCGATACGACACCCCCACACTTGCGGAGCAGGTGCGGGGGCGTTGCCCTGCGCGTTTGGCACCTGCGGCCGGCTGCTGTCAGCTGACTTTGGACCCGGCGAGGATCGCGTCGATCTGGCCGAGGGCCTGCTTCATGCCCTCTTCCATTCCCATGGCGAGCACCTTCTCCAGCGCCTCGGCTGAGTCGAAGGTCGACACCATGGTCATCCGGGTGCGGTTGTCGATTGCCTCAAGCCGCATCACGGCGTGGCTCGTGCCCATGGTGGGGATCGGGTCGCCGTTCTCGTCGGCGAAACCGTCGTCGAACTCCAGCCGGTGCGGGGCCTCGATGGCGGTGAAGCGCCACCAGCCCCGGCTCTTCTCGCCCCCGGGCCCGGTCATGAAGTAGCTGGCCTTCCCGCCGGGGACGAACTCGTGGCTGTCGAAGGTCGCGGGCCAGGTGGGCGGGCCCCACCAGCGCTCAAGCTGGCGCGGGTTCTCCCAGACCTGCCATACGCGCTCGACGCCGGCGTCGAACTCGGCGACGACGGTGAAGCTCAGGGCCTTGGCATCCTTGTGCGAACTGATAACGGTCATGGCGGAACTCTTCCTATCCCTCTGCGAGAATGTCTGCGATCCGGTCAGCCCGCTGCCGCCAGATCGATTCGTACTCATCGAGCAGCCGTCGGGCTCGCTGTAGGCCATCGTGGTGGGCCCGCACGATCTGCTCCCGTCCCCGCCGTTCCTTCGTCACGAGGGAGGCGCGCTCCAATACCGCCACGTGCTTCTGGACGGCGGCGAAACTCATGGCGTAGTGCGCCGACAGCTCGACGACGCCCTCGTCCCCGGTCATGGCGCGCCACACGATGTCCCGACGGGTAGCGTCCGCCAATGCGGCGAAGACGCGGTCCGGGT
>JBBRGH010000801.1:0-1506 GCA_038240915.1 Gemmatimonadales bacterium
GTTAGCTCAGCTTACGCGGCCAGTGCCAGTTCAGTGTTGGCAGTTGAAGCGTTCCAGATGGTTTTACCAGGACTCTGGACCTGGGCACGCTGCCATTCCTTCTACAAACCCGTCGAAGCCAGTCGCCCCCGGGTGACTCAATTATAGACGGTCCGGGGGGCCGGCGGAAGGCCCGCCCCCGCTGGACCCGCCCTGGCTGCCCGCCCGCTCCACCCGGTTCCGCCCCGAGTTCTTGGCCACGTACAGCGCGGCGTCCGCTTGGGCCGGCAGTTGCTTCAGGGTCCGTCCGGTTTCCGGACAGGCGCCCACCCCGAACGAGGCGCTGAGTGGCCAGGGGCGGCCGTGCCAGTCCCAGGGGGTGGTGCCCAGCTTGATCCGGATCCGCTCGGCGATCCGGCTGCCGACGTCGAGGTCCGCCTTGGGGAGCCAGATCGCGAACTCCTCCCCGCCGATCCGGGCGGGGATGTCTCCCGCCCGGACCTGGCCCTGGATGATCCGGGCGAAATGGATCAGGGCGGCATCGCCCGCCAGATGTCCCAGGGTGTCGTTGAGCAGCTTGAAGCGGTCGAGGTCGGCATAGATGAGCGCGCCCGCCCGGGGCCCGCGGGGCTCGGCCTGGGCGATGAGCTCGTCGAACTTGCGGCGGTTGGCCAGGCCGGTGAGCCGATCGGAGGTGGCATGGGCGGCGCGCTTGTCCGCCTCCAACGCCCGAGCGAGCCGGGGGCCCGCGTTCCCCAGGGCCTCCACCAGCTCGGCCAGCGCCGCCCCGATCGGCTCCCGCCCGCCGGGCGGCCAGATCGCGACCGCCCCGAACGCCTCGTCGCCCACCAAAATCGGCAGCAGCATCACGGCGCCGTAGCGATGGCGGCGGTCGGCCACCACACCGCCCAGCGGGTCGCCCTCCATGGTGAAGCTCGGCACTTCACCCCGGGCCACCCGGGCCAGATCGCAGATGTCGGGCACCACCGTATCGAGCAGGCGGCGATCGCCCCGCCCCGACACGCCGACGATCCGGATCGGCGGCAGCGGCAGCAGCGAGCCCGCCGCCGACTGCTCCGGCGCGGCCTCCTTGGCCGCCACCAGCACCTCGGCGTCGAGCGCGCGCTCGAGCTGATAGGCCAGCCGGAGACCCACGCTGCCGGTGGATTCGAGCGAAGCCTCCTGTGAGTGTGCCTGCGCCAGCGCCACCACCTGGGGCCGCCGGCGCACCCCGTCGATCAGCCGCTGGAGATCGGCCTCGACCAGCCCCAGGCCGGCGGGGTCGAACGCGGGCGGGAGGAGCACCGCGACCGCGGTGCCCGCCGCCGCGTGGAAGACCAGGGTCCCGCTGTCGAGCCGCTCCGCGCCGCTCTGCTCCTGGTCCCGGGCCCGTTCGAGCCGGCGGTCCACCGCGACGATCTGCGCCACCGAGAGCCGCTCCGCCTCGACGAGCCGCTCGGCCCTCGGCCCCTCCTCGCTGGGATCGAGCTCCGCCACCCAAACGCCCAGCGCGCCGTACGAGCGCCG
>JBBRGH010000802.1:0-1504 GCA_038240915.1 Gemmatimonadales bacterium
GTCGCTGGGCACCGCCCAGCTGATCTACGCCGCCGGCTTCTTCTGGCTGATCGCGCCCCTGATCCCGCTGGCGCTGGGGGTCATCCTGATCACCCAGGAGTTTCGCCACCAAACCATCTCCTCGACGTTCCTGGCCAGCCCGAGACGCTGGAGCGTGCTGGTGTCGAAGACGATCGCCGTCGTGGTGGTCGCGATCGTCTACGGGGTGGTGAGCGTGATCTCGTCCGGAGGCTTCGGGGCGATGGTGCTCGCCATCAAGGGCCAGCCGACGTACCTCAGCGACCCGCAGGTGTGGCGCACCTTCGCCATGATCCTGCTGGTCTTCGTGCTCTGGGCGCTGCTCGGCTTCGGGTTCGGCATGCTGATCCACAACCAGCTGGCCGCGGTCTTCATCGCGCTCGGCGTCGCGCTGATCGCCCAGATCATCCTGCAGATCCTGTTCAGCGCCCTCGGCTGGGACACCGCGCCCAAGCTGCTGCCCAACAGCCTCAGCCAGGGGATGCTGGTCACCTCCGACCCCACCCAGGGAGCGGCGGGCCCGAGCCCCTACTTCGACTGGGGGGTCTGCGCGCTGATCTTCCTCGGCTACGCGGTGGCACTGTCCGGGATCGGCTCGCGGCTCCTCTCGAAGCAGGACATCTCCTGAGGACCGGGGCGACGTCGGCGTGACCGCACCCAGTGGTGAGCAGCACCCGATCCAGGCCGGTGGCTACCGCGCCGTGGTCACCGAGTGCGGCGCCACCCTGCGCCACCTTTCCTACGCCGGGCGCGACCTGGTCCAGGGTCACGAGGAGGACGCGATGTGCGCCGGCGGCCGGGGCCAGCTGCTGGTGCCGTGGCCGAACCGGATCCGCGACGGGGCCTGGTCGTTCGGGGGCCGATCCCTCCAGCTGCCCCTGTCCGAGCCCGCCCGGCACAACGCCAGCCACGGCCTGGTCCGGTGGGCGACGTGGCCGGCGCTGGACAGGGGCCCCTCGGCGGTGACCCTCGCTCACCGGCTGATGGCGCAGCCCGGGTATCCGTGGACCCTCGACCTGACTGCTCGCTACGCGCTCGACGAGGGCGGGCTGACGGTCACGCTGGAAGCGGTGAACCGGGCTGACTCCCCGGCACCGTTCGCCTTCGGGGCGCACCCCTACCTGACCACCGGGTCGCACCACGTCGACGGCGACGAGCTCACCCTTCCCGGAGCCGTCCGGCTGCTGACCGATGACGAGCGCAAGCTCCCGACCGGACGGGAGGGCGTGGGCGCCACGTCGTACGACTTCCGGATGGGTCGAAGGATCGATGACACCGTGGTCGACCACGCCTTCACCGACCTGACCCGGGGCGAAGACGGCCTGGCCCGGGTCACCCTGCGCTCCCCCGCCGGCCCCGGAGTCGAGCTCTGGACCGACGCGCACTTCGGCTGGCTGCAGGCCTACACCGCCGACGACCAGGGCGACCTGGCCCGCACCGCACTCGCCGTCGAACCCACGACCGCACCGCCCGACGCGTTCAACAG
>JBBRGH010000803.1:0-1502 GCA_038240915.1 Gemmatimonadales bacterium
GATCCGCCCGGGGGCGACGTTCGGGTTCGAGCAGCCGCGGGCGCTGTTCCCGACGGCGGCGTACGTGCCGGGCGGGGCGGTGCCGTCCTACGACGTGAGCCCGGACGACCGGCGGTTCGTGATGCTGCGGGAGACGTCGGCCAACGAGCGGAGCGAGTTCATCGTCGTGCAGAACTGGACGTCGGAGCTCCGGGCTCGGGCCAGGCGGTAGCGGAGGAGGGCTCCGCGCGGGCCTGGCTGGTGACACCGGGTGCCGGGATCGGGCCGAGGGCCAAGAAGGCTCGTACAGCGTGGCGAGCTTGTCCGGCGTGACCGTGCGGACGTCCAGCTCGCGGCCCATCGCGCAAGCGTCGGCGCACAATCGTAGCCTGGCCTCAGTGCCCTGCCGCCCCTCCCCCGCTCGCCTCTCCTGGTCCTCCCGCGCGCAGCACCCCGACCGCCCCCTTCGTCGCATCCGCGAACGCGTGCGTCACAAAGGGATAGTCCCCCGCCTCCCGCAGCCGCACCTCGAAGATGCTCCCCCCGCCCACCGGCACGTTCACCGTCTGCACCCCGATCAGGGGGTTCGCCTGCGACCCGTCCTCGAACACCCGCTCGAAGATCGCCCCCACCACGTGGAATGAGCTGATCCGGTTGGGCCCGGCGTTCACCAGGTAGAGTCGCAGCAGCTCGTTCGGCCGCACGTCGATCGGATGCGTGGCGTACTGGCTGGCCCGCCCGTTGAACACGATGTGGTCCGGCGCCTGTCCCAGCAGCTTCTGCCAGTCGATGCTCAGGGTCCCGTCGGCGGCCGACTTGGGCGCCAGGTAGAACTCGCTCTGCACGAAGACGAACTCGCGGGCCTTGGGCCGCGGCGTGGCGGGGTCCACGATCAGCGCGCCGTACATGCCGTTGGCGATGTGCATTGCCACTGGGGCCGTGCCGCAGTGATACATGAACGCGCCCGGCACCCGGGCCACGAACCGGTAGTGCAGCGAGTCGCCCGGCAGGACGTTCACGTAGTACTTGCTCGGCGCCAGCTCGGCCGCGTGAAAGTCCATGCTGTGCGGAATGTTGGCGGTGTTCACCAGGGTGAAGTCCACGGTGTCGCCCTGGCGCACGTGCAGCACCGGCCCGGGCACGGTGCCGCCGAAGGTCCAGGCGGCATAGGTCACCCCCGGAGCGATCGGCGCCGGCGCGTGCTTCATTTCCAGCCGGATCCGGTGGACCCGCGTGCGCTCCGCCGGCTCGAGCCGGGCCAGCCGCGGCGCCGGCTCGGCCTGGGGGCCACCGATGGGCGCTTCCCCGTGGGACACGTCCGCCGGAGGGCTGGTGTCGGGCACTTCCAGAGGGGTGGCGACAGCGGAGCCGCGCGGAGCCTCAGCTGGACGGGCAGATGGAGCCGGCGAGCGGCAGGCGGCGAGCAGCAGGGCCGCCACTGGAGCAAACGAGCGAGGCATGGGACCATCCTGAAGTCGGCGTGATGCGGAGCGCCTGCTCGCGATCCGCGTTCTCGAACGCTA